>JACQOS010000203.1 GCA_016202425.1 Chloroflexota bacterium | reverse complement strand
ATCGTAGAGCTTCCAGGCCTCCTCCGGTGAGTTGAAGGCGAAGGGCATGAAGATCAGCTCCATGGCCGGCACGAAGAGCGTGGAGACGGAGGCGTGGGTGCTCACGGCTGGCAGCACGCCGGCCTTGGCCTGCTCCATCAGGGCCTTCGTCGGTCCGAGTTGGTTCTCCGGGTAGACTTCCACCCTGATCTTGCCGCCGCTCAGGCGCTCCACATAGTCCTTGAAGACGAAGCTGGCCGCGGCCATGAAGTGGCGGTGGATCTGGGCGGGTCCGGCATCCCCGATCTTCATGACCACCTGCTGCGCGGCCACCCGGGGCACACCCGGTGCCAGGATGAACACCACGGCGAACGTAAGCGCGGTCAACCAGTGCCGATAGATCATGGTCCCCCTCCTTTCGGCCTCGATGCCGCCCCCGCTACCGGTAGGGCGAGCGGGCTTCCCTGACGGTTCAAAACACCCTTGACGGTTCCTCATGTCGCGCCCTCCTCTCCCAGCACACGGCCGCCTCCCCTCCGGGGGAAGCCGAGCCCGGTTACGGACCCCGCCGGTCACGCCGGCCAGTGCCCCCACTGGGGCGACCATATCCGCACCAGGACGGCGTTGCACCGTGCCACTAGCGGCCCCGCGCGGCTTCGATCTCGCCTGGTTCCGAAAGGAGAAGGTCTGCCTCAACCACTTCCCACCGGCCCAGCATGTAGCATGCCGGCGGAAACTCGCCGCTCGGCTCAGGCACGCCCAGCACGTGCTCCTGGACGATCTGGTGGTCCACCGGGCGGATCCACGAGGTGAAGCCCTCCCTGTCCTTGGGGCAGGCAATGCTGGCCCCTTCGCCCGCCTTGATGAACTCGGTCGTGTCCAATTTTCCCGCTCGCGTCACCGTCTGTGCAATGAACCGCACGCCCACATACGCCCCCTGCGCCGCGTAGGATGGATAGCGGCCCGCGCGGGCATGAAAGGCGGCGACATAGGCTCGGTTGCGCGGGGTCAGCGGGAAGTTGTTGTGGTGCCGGGCTCCCAAGACCATACCGGTTGGCATGCGGGTGCCCAATGCCTCCAATACATCGTAGCTACCGCCAGCGTCGAAGGATACAACCGGCATCCGCTCAAAGAGTTCCGCCCGCAGTCCGTGCTCCATGAAGGCGATGGTATCGCCACCCCACAGCCCGTGGACCAGCACGTCTGGCTGGGCTCGGAGGATGGCCTCGATATAGGGGGTGTAGTCTGGTTCGAACAGCTTGGGCCACAGCTCACCAACGAATCGGACGTTGGGGCGGAGCGACGTTAGGAATGTTCGGAATTCCCGCCACTGCCGGTGGCCATATTCGTAATCGGGCCCGATATACAGGTAGGTCATCCAGGGGCGCCGACTGCTAGCGATCCCCCCCGCCCGCATTGATTGCATGGCGTTGTTGCTGACCCGGAAGTAGCAGGGGTGGAAATCCTCGGTGGTGAGGCGGGTGGAAGAGTGGTCGGTCCCAACGAAGATGACCTGGCATTGCCGGGACACCTCTGTCACCGCCAGCCCCACGGCACTGCTGATGACCCCCATCAGGAAGTCCACCAGATCCTCGCGGACATAACGGATGGCCGTGCGGACCGCGTAGGTTGGATCGCTTCGGTCGTCGGCGACCAGCAGGCGAATCTCTCGGCCCAGGACGCCCCCTGCCGCGTTAATCTCGTCGGCCGCCATCTGGGCGGCGATCATGGAATCGTGGCCGTAGCGGGCGCCGCGGCCCGCCATGGGATAGAGGCAACCAATGGTGAGGAACTCGGATCGGCGGGTAGACTTTGGCCGCCCCACAGTTCGGCCCGGGTGGTCCCCTTTCGGCGAGGTTCTCGCCTGCGGCGTCTTCTTCCGCATAGCGAACTTGTACCCCGAAGGGAATCACCACGTCAAGGGCTTCAAGAAACATTACAGCAGATTTATTTTGTGATAAAGTCATAATACCATGGCGCTGACGGTGCGGGACATTCTGCAGCTCGACGCCCTTCGAAACGTTCAGGTCGTGGCGGGGTCTGGGGGGCTAGGACGCCAGGTCCGATGGGTCCACATCTGGCCGGAAGTTCTGCCGTGGTTCCACGGTGGGGAACTCCTTCTGACGACGGGCCATAGCTGGCCCGAGGGTGCTCGGGACCAGCGCCGCATCATCCGGGAACTGGACCAGGCCCGCCTGGCGGCCATCCTGTTCGCCACCGGGCGTTTCTTTCCGAGCATCCCCAGGCCCATCCTGGCGGCCGCGGAGCGGGCGCGCCTGCCCATCCTCGAGGCCCCCTCGGATATCGCCTTCGCCGAGCTGACCGAGGTCATCAACCGGGAGATCATCCGCTCCCAGTACGAGGTGATCGAGCAGTCGGAGCAGATCCACAAGGCGCTGACGGCCTCCGCCCTGGAGGCGAAGGAGCTGGCGGACATTTGCCAGGTCCTGTCCGGCCTGATCCGGAAGCACGTGGCCATCGAGGACGCCGAGTTTCGCCTCCTGGCGGAGGCCCCCTGGCCGCCGGAGGGGTCCCCGGCGATCGGCCCGGAGGCCCGATCGGCCCGTGTCCTGGATGTCCTGCGACGGCGGGGCGCGCTGGCAAGCCTCGGAATGGCCCGGGGCGCCGTCCGGATCAGCGGGCTCAAGGCACTGGGAGTCCGCAACCGGATCGCCTGCCCCATCCGGATCGCCGGCGATCTCGTGGGGTACCTGTGGGTCTTAGAAGGGGAGGAGACGCTGACCGACCTCGATGTCAGGGCGGCCGAACACGGCGCCGTGGTCGCGGCCCTGCACATCCTTCGCCAGCAGTCGGTCGCCAGCGTCGAGGCGCGGGTGCAGAACTCCTTCGTCCAGGCGCTCATCCAGGGCGAGCTGGACCGGGTGGCAGGACAGGAGGAGCGGGCCCGCCTCCTGGGGTTCGATCCCGAGGCGAGGTACGTGACCGGGCTCCTGGCCCTGCTGGGAAAGGCGGGAGAGGGCCGGAAGCGGGCCCTGGCGGGTCTCGAGGAGTTCCACCTGCGGGAGCGACTGGCGCGGGCGCTCCGCGTCCACCTGGCAAAGCTGGGATTCCCCGCCCTCCTCGGTTATGTCATGAACCAGGTGGTCTTCCTGCTACCGGTGGAGGTCCCCGCGGAGGTCCTGAGAGAAAAAGTGGCGACGCTCTGGCAGCGCGTGAAGGCCTCGGAGGCACACCTCCCCTGCGCCATGGGCCTGGGCGGGATCCATCCCCGCGCAGCCGGCGTGGCGGCCAGCTACGCCGAGTCCGACAGCGCCCTCGCGGCCTCGGACGGCGAGGGGGTCTTCTGGTACGAGGATTTACTGGTGGTTCGCCTGCTCCGCTCCGTGGGAGACGGACGGGCGTTGATAGACCTGCGAACCCGGACGCTGGGACGCCTGCGGGGGGCCCCTCGTGGCGCCATGCTGGCGGAGACCCTGGTGACCCTCGTCCGCCACGGCTTCAACCAGCGGGCGGCGGCGCGGGCCATGCACGCGCATTGGAACACCATGCGCCACCGGATCGCGCGGATCGAGACGATCCTGGAGCGGCCGCTGTCGGATCCGCAGCTCCGCCTCCAGCTCCAGCTCGCCCTGGAGGCGGAGCGGATTCTCCCCTCTCCTGCTGCGCGCCAGTCTCTCCCTGGGGCGCCCCTGCCCGAATTCCCTCTCAGCGTCCCTGGAGGCTCGCGGCCCGCCGAGGATCGAAGCCCGGCAGCGGATGGCGAGGCTGGAACTTCGGATCGCGCGGCGAGGTCCGGGGTCGCTCACCAAGCGTCGGCCCGGAAGAAGCCCTGAGGCCCCTGTCCACCCTGGACACCGGATCCGGTGCCCCCTAGGCAACCACCGGACTGGGCAGACCGGCCCGCGCCAGCAGGAAGTCCACCAGGCGCGGGAACGGGTCGAAGCCCACGACATTGGGCGCATCGGCCACGAAGTTCGAGAGGGCGTTGATGTCGTAGTAGTACACCTGGCCGTCACGACTGTTGACCAGGTACTCGACTCCCCCGACTTCGATCTGGGCGGCCGCCGTGATTCGCTTGACGTCCTCGATGATCTGGGGGGGCGGCGTGTAGCCGGCGATCGGCACGCCCCGGCCCGAGACGCCGTCGGCGAGCCCCCTGGGATCGGGCTGTCCCTCCTCCCCGGGCACCCGGCAGTAGTCGGCCGGGCAGAGATTGAACTCGTCGGCCATCAGGCAGAGTCGGATGGCGTACAGGTAGGATCCGTTGAGGACCTCGACGCGGACAATGCTTTGGCCCTCGGCCGGCAGGTACTCCTGGAT
>JACQOS010000202.1 GCA_016202425.1 Chloroflexota bacterium | reverse complement strand
GGTTTTGGTCTCCTCCAGCCGGAGGGCCCGAAAGCCCCCCCGATGAAGGGCCTCCACCAGCTCCTGCTCGTTGCGGATGGGCCTAGAGAACTCCGTGAGGCAGCCACCAACGGCACTGACGAAGTGGGCGTCGCTGCCGCCGGTGCCCAGGAGCCCCCGGGCGCGTACCAGGGCCTGGGCCCGCTCGTTCTCGCCGGGCCGGTCCCCGCCGTTCAGGAGCTCCACAACGCGCACGCCTCGGAAGTCCGGGCCAGTGTGGACGTACTCGCAGAAACCAATGCCGGTGCGTCCCGGATGCGCAGGTATGGCAATGGCGCCCGATGCCTCGGCCTCGCGCACCAGGGCCACCGCGTCCAGGGTGACATCGGTGAAGTCGAAAGCCCTCCGCAGGCGCTCGTTGACCCCGTACACCAGGAAGTGGCCGTAGCGAGTGTCCAGCTCCGAACCCTTCAGCACCAGGACGCCGTACTGATGTCCCAGGGACGTGTAGTCCCTCTCAGCGTCGAACTTGCGGTGCTCCGTCAGCACGATGGCATCAATGCGGTAGCCCTGCTTGCGAAGCACCTGGACCCATCTCAAGTATTGCTCTACCGTCGCCCGCGCGTCATCGGAGGAGACGGAGTGGCAGTGCATGTCCACCAGCATGACTCGTGCAGGCACCCCTTCCCAATCGCCGGACTATACTATCGGGAACCGTCGCGGAAGGCAAGCGTCCCAGGAGCGCCGGCAGCGAAACACATTTGACACGCGCTCCCAAGGCGCCCCTATAATCAGGGCACATCCGGAAAGGACAGCCCCATGGACGCCCAGCTTCGACGGCACATCGAGGTCCATCTGCCCAACTACCTGGAAGGGCTGAAGCGCCTGTGCCGCCAGCCCAGCGTCGCGGCCCAGAGCCACGGAGTCCACGAGTGCGCCGAGCTGGTTAGGCAGATGCTCCAGGACCTCAGCTTTCGGGCCCAGGTACTCCCCACCCGCGACCCTCGGTATCCCGTGGTGTACGCCGAGCGGGCAGGTCGCTCGCCCCGCACGCTGCTCTTCTACAACCACTTCGACGTCCAGCCAGCGGAGCCCCTGGAGCTGTGGGAGTCGCCCCCCTTTGAGCCCCAGGAGCGGGATGGCCGCGTCTTCGCCCGGGGCGTCTCGGACGACAAGGGCCATCTGGCGGCCAGGCTGGCCGCCCTGGAGGCGCTGCTGACCGTGCAGGGAGACCTCCCCTGCACGGTGAAATTCTGCATCGAGGGGGCAGAGGAGATCGGCAGCCCAGGGTTCGCCGAGTTCGTGGAAGAGCACCGCGACCTGCTCAAGGCCGATGTCTGCGTGTGGGAAGGGGGCTCGGTGGACTGGCGGGGGGACCCCGAGATCGCGCTGGGGCTCAAGGGCATCCTCTACGTAGAGCTTGAGGTGCGTTCGGCATCGCGCGATTCCCACTCTTCGTACGCCACGGTGGTGCCCAACCCCGCCTGGCGGCTGGTCTGGGCCCTGTCCACCCTCAAGGACCAGCAGGAGCGGGTCCTGATTCCAGGCTTCTACGACGCCGTCCGGCCGCCGACGGCCCTGGAGCGGGAGGCGGTGGCAAAGATGCCCGCGGACGATGAGCAACTGAAGCAAGAGCTGGGAGTAAAGAGGTTCCTGAAGGGTCTCCGGGGCCAGGACTACTTGCAGCGGCACCTCTTTGAGCCCACCTGCACCATCTGCGGAATGGAGTCCGGCTACACGGGCGAAGGCACCAAGACGGTGCTCCCGGCCACGGCGCGGGCGAAGGTGGACTTCCGCCTCGTGCCCCACCAGCGCCCGGAGGACATCCTGGAGAAGCTGAAGGCCCACCTGGCGGCCCGAGGTTTCAGCGATGTCACCGTCAAGGCCGCTGACGGCGAGAACCCCTCCAGGACCGCCATGGACTCGCCCTTCGTGGAGCTGGTGAGAAAGACAGCCCGGGAGGTGTTCGGGAGAGAGCCTGTGCTAGTCCCCACCAGCGCGGGCAGCGGCCCCATGTACTGCATCTCCGAAGGGCTAGGCCTGCCCATCGCCAGCTTTGGGGTGGGTTCTCCTACCGACAAGATCCATGCACCCAACGAGAACGTGCAGGTCGCCAACTTCCTGAAGGGCGTCCTCCACGTCGCGGAACTCCTGGTGCAGTTTGGCAAAGGCTAACCCGTCGCGCCACGAAAGCAGACCAGCCTCTCAGGGGAACGCGGCAGCCCCCCAGCCTGCCTCTCCGCTCCAACGCTACCGTTCCCAGGTGGAGGGCGCCCTGCGGCGGTCCTTTGAGCCCCTGGCGGACCCGCTCTACGATCTCCTTCGCTACCACCTTGGGTGGACCGACCCCCATGGTCAGCCCGCCCCTCCAGGAGTCACGGGGAAGGCCCTGCGCCCCGCGCTGTGCCTGTGGGCCTGCGAGGCGGTGGGGGGCGAGGTCTCCCAGGCCCTGCCGGCCGCCGTGGGGCTGGAGTTGCTCCACGACTTCTCTCTCATCCACGACGACATCCAGGACCAGGACCGGGAGCGCCACCACCGCCCGACGGTCTGGGCCCTTTGGGGCCAGGCCCGGGCCCTCATCGCCGGCGACGCCCTCCGTATCCTGGCGGAGCAGGCGCTCCTCGCCCAGGAGGGGCACCACCCTCCCCTTCCCCACCTTCTGCGCGCCGCCGACCTCTTCGCCCGGAGGTGCCAGGAGATGATCGAGGGCCAGTACCTGGACGTCGCCTTCGAGGAGCGCCTCGACGTCACCACCGAGGACTACCTCCACATGGTCGGCAAGAAGACGGGGGCGCTCTTTGCGGGGGCCATGGAACTGGGGGCGCTTCTCGGAGGAGGGAACCAAGCGGTGGTGGCTGCCTTCGGCCAGTGCGGCCGGCTCCTGGGCACCCTCTATCAAGTGCAGGACGACGTGCTGGGCATCTGGGGACCCGCGGAGGCCACGGGCAAGGGACCTGGGAGCGATATCCGCCGCAAGAAGAAGACGTTCCCCATCGTCTACGCCTTGGAGCACGCTCCTCCCACGGTCACCACTGCCCTCCGGCACCTCTACCAGCAGCCTACCCTGAACGATACCCAAGCAGTGCAGGTGGTGAAGCTGCTGGAGGGCGCTGGGGTCCGCCGGAAGGCCCAGGAGGCCGCCGCCGAGATGGGCCACCGAAGCCGGAAACCCGTGAGCCAACTGGGCCTTGCCTCGCGGTACCTGCGGGAGTACGAAGAGCTGGTACGCTCCCTCTTGGAGCGCCAGTCCTGAGAGGGGCGTGCCCCTCCTGCCGGAGGGCTTGGACAAGGCCCTGGGCTTGGTGGCAGCCGCCACCCTCGCCTGCGCCCCAATGGTTGAAAAACGCGAGACAGTATGCTAGCGTAGCGCTCCGGAGTTTCCCGTCGCCCGTCTAGGCCGCAGAGGAGGAGAGAAAGCATGCCGGTGCAACTCCGCCAGTTGGTGTTCGAGACCACCCGGGCACCTCAGTTCCTCGACATCACCGACGAGGTCCGGGAGTTCGTGCGCCACGCCGGGCTGGAGCAGGGTTGCGCGGTGGTGTACTCCCGCCACACCACCGCTGCCATCAAGATCAACGAGAACGAGCCCCTCTTGCTGCGGGACATGGAGCAGTTCCTGGAACGCATCGCCTCGCCCAACGGCTACTACGGCCACAACGACTTCGCCCTCAGGACGACCAACATGACCGAGGACGAGTGCCCCAACGGCCACGCCCACTGCCAGCACCTGCTGCTGAGCTCTAGTGAGACCATCCCTATCATGGACGGGGAGCTTCAGCTCGGGCGGTGGCAGCGGGTCTTCCTGGTAGAGTTGGACCGGCCGCGCTCCCGCGAGGTGGTAGTCCAGCTCCTGGGGGCATGACGGAGAGCAACCCTCGAAGGGCCAGGGGGCCAAGCGGGGCCCTTCAGCCGAAGGGCGGGACCCAAGCAGCAGTGACCGCCGTGGCCTCCCGTAGCCCCACCCGGACGCCCTTCCCCGTTGACACCTTCCGGAGGACCGTGGTAGAGTAATTGTTGACTGTTTTGGTAGACTTTTATGGACGGTCCAGGGGCCAAGGGGCCGGCAGAGGCCTACATCTCGGCCTTCGGGCCCACGGGGAGAGGCAATGACAGGCACCAACCAGTACGTCAAGGACGTCGCCACGCGGGGGTACCAGTATGGGTTTGTCACGGACGTCGAGACGGACGTCGCCCCCCGCGGGCTGCACGAAGAGACCGTCCGGTTCATCTCCGCCAAGAAGAAGGAAACCGACTGGATGCTGGAGTGGCGCCTCAAGGCGTACCGGTACTTCGTTTCCCTCCTGAAGAAAGACCAGCTCCCCCGGTGGGCCAACGTGAAGTACCCGCCTATCGACTTCCAGGACATCATTTACTACGCGGCGCCGAGACCGCGGAAGCAGCTCAGCAGCCTCCAGGAGGTGGACCCCGAGATCCTGAGGACGTACGAGAAGCTGGGCATTCCCCTGGAGGAGCAGAAGCGGCTGGCCGGCGTGGCCGTGGACGCCGTCTTCGACAGCGTGTCGGTGGCGACCACGTACAAGGAGGAGCTGGCCAAGCGGGGCATCATCTTCTGCTCCATGTCGGAGGCCATTCAGCAGCACCCGGACCTGGTGCAGCGGTACCTGGGCTCCGTGGTCCCCTACACGGACAACTTCTACGCCGCCCTGAACTCCGCCGTCTTCTCCGACGGCTCCTTCTGCTACGTCCCCCAGGGCGTCCGCTGCCCCTATGAGCTGACCACCTACTTCCGCATCAACACGGAGGGCTCGGGCCAGTTCGAGCGCACCCTCATCGTGGCCGAGGCGGGCAGCTACGTGAGCTACCTGGAAGGGTGCAGCGCACCCATGTTCGACACCAACCAGCTCCATGCCGCCGTGGTGGAGCTCGTCGCCATGGAAAACGCCGAGATCAAGTACTCCACCATCCAGAACTGGTACCCGGGCGACGAGCAGGGGAAGGGGGGCATCTACAATTTCGTCACCAAGCGGGGAAAGTGCCTGGGGAAGAACTCCAAGATCTCCTGGACCCAGGTGGAGACCGGTGCGGCCATCACCTGGAAGTACCCCAGCGTCATCCTCCAGGGGGACAACTCCGTTGGCGAGTTCTACTCCGTGGCGCTGACCAAGGGGTACCAGCAGGCCGATACGGGCTCCAAGATGACCCACATGGGCAGGAACACCCGGAGCAGGATCATCGCCAAGACCATCTCCGCCGGGCACGGCAGCGGTACCTACCGGGGCCTGGTGCGAGTGATGCCCACGGCCTCCAACGCCCGCAACTTCACCCAGTGTGACTCGCTGCTCTTGGGAGACCAGTGTGGCGCCCACACCACGCCTTACGTAGAGGTGCGGAACAACACCGCCCACCTGGAGCACGAGGCGTTCACCTCCCGGGTGAGCGAGGAGCAGCTTTTCTACTGCAACCAGCGGGGCCTCTCACCGGAGGCGGCCCAGGCCCTCATCATCAACGGGTTCTGCAAGGAGGTCTTCAAGCAGCTCCCCTTTGAGTTCGCGGTAGAGGCCACCCGGTTGCTGGAAGCCAACCTTGAGGGAGTTGTCGGGTAAAAGGAGTCGTGATGCTGGAAATTCGCAACCTTCACGCCAGCGTAGGCGAGGTGGAGATCCTGAAGGGGATCGACCTTCAGGTGAAGCCCGGCGAGGTCCACGCCATCATGGGCCCCAACGGGTCAGGGAAGAGCACCCTGGCCTACGTGCTGGCTGGAAAGCCCGGCTACGTGGTCACTGCGGGGGAGGTCACCTTCCTTGGGAAGGACCTCCTGCCGATGAAACCCGAGGACAGGGCCAGGGCCGGGCTCTTCCTCTCCTTCCAGCACCCCCTGGAGATCCCGGGCGTGCGGCTGGACCAGTTCCTGCGAGCAGGCATCAACGGCATCCGCAAGAGCCGGGGGCTTGAGGAGCTGGACGTCCTGAAGTTCGACCGGCACCTCGTCAAGAAGGTCCAGCTCCTGGAGATGGATCAGGGCCTGGTCCGCAGGTCGGTCAACGAGGGCTTCTCCGGCGGCGAGAGGAAGCGCAACGAGGTCCTGCAAATGGCGGTCCTGGAGCCGACCCTGGCCATCCTGGACGAGCCCGACTCCGGCCTGGACATCGATGCCGTGCAGGAGGCGGCCAAGGGCATCAACCAGCAGCGGGGCCCGGAGAACGCCACCATCCTCATCACGCACTACCAGCGCATCCTCAACTACGTGGTCCCGGACGTGGTGCACGTGCTCATCAATGGTCGCATCGTGAGGTCGGGCGGGAAAGAGCTGGCGCTGGAAGTTGAGGCCCAGGGATACGAAGAACTGCAAGAGGCAGAGGCGACCCTGCGGTCCAGCGGGTAAGGGGCCCGTACCATGACCCTGTCCACCCTAGTAGCGGAAGAGCAAGAGGTCCTGGAACACTACCTGCGCGCCTTCGGGGCGCTCGAGAGGAACGGCGCAGCCCGGGACGGGTCCTGGGTGGCGGCGCTCCGGCGCTCGGCCATGGCGCGCTTCAGCCGCCTGGGCTTCCCTACCGCGCGGCGGGGCAACGAAGAGTGGAAGTACACGGACATCCGCCCCATCGCGCGGCGCCCGTTTCAGCTTCCCTTGCCACCCGGCTCGCCGGCGGTGGGCGCCGCGGAGCTTGCCGCCTTTGCCCTGGGCCCCACAGGGGGCAGCCGGCTGGTGTTCGTGGACGGGCGCTACCAGGAGCAGCTTTCCTCCCGGCCGTCCCTGCCTGGCGTCAGCGTGCTCAGCCTGGCAGAGGCCTTGACCTCCGGGGCCGATACCGTCCAGGAGCACTTGGGCCGCTATGCCGACTGCGACACCCACGCCTTCACTGCGCTGAACACGGCCTTCCTCCATGACGGGGCCTTTGTCCACATTCCCCAGGGGACCACCTTGGACAAGCCCGTTCATCTCCTGTTCCTGTCCACCGCCCACGCCCAGGACACCGCCACCCACCCCAGGGTGCTCATCGTGGCGGGCGAAGGGGCCAGGGCCACCGTGGTCGAGACGTACGGGGGTCCTTCTGGCGCAGACTACTTCACCAACGCCGTGGCGGAAGTGGTCGTTGGCCCGGGCGCGGACCTGACCTACTACAAGGAGCAGCGGCAGGGGGAGCGGGCCTTCCACGTCACCACCACGCAGGTGGTCGTGGGCCGCGAGGCCACGTTCTCGTCCTTCAACCTGGACCTGGGAGGCGCGCTGGCCAGGAACAACCTGAACGTCGCGATGGATGACGAAAGGGGGGCCTGTGCCCTGCGCGGCCTCTACCTGATGGGCGGGGCGCAGCACGTGGACAATCAGGTGATCATCGAACATGCCAGGCCCTACACCACCAGCCGCGAGCTCTACAAGGGCGTCCTCAACGGCAGGTCCCGGGCTGTGTTCCATGGCAGCATCATCGTGCACAAAGGCGCCCGAAAGGTGGACGCCGAGCAGGTGGACAAGAACCTCCTGCTGTCGGACGAGGCGGAGGCGGATACCAAGCCAGCTTTCTGGATCTACTGCGACGACGTGAAGTGCCGCCACGGGGCCGCCTGCGGCCAGATGGACGAGAACGCCCTCTTCTATCTGCGCAGCCGCGGGCTCACGGAGCCTGCGGCCCGCCGCCTTCTCACTCGCGCCTTCGTGAGCGAGCTGGTGGAAGGCATAGCCAGCGAGACCCTGCGCGACCGCGTTGACGGCCTGGTGGAGGCCCGGCTCTCGTCATGGCTCGGCGATGACGAGGCTGTGGGATGAGGCAAAGTGGGGAGAAACCGCCCGTCATGGCGAAGGGGTTCCACCGCGTCGCGCAGGTGTCCCAGGTCCTGCCCGGGCAGGCGAAGGTGGTGAGGGTGGCCGACCGGGAGATCGCCCTCTGTAATGTCGGGGGCAGGTTCTACGCCATCGCGAACATCTGCACCCACGACGGCGGCTCCCTGGACCAGGGAGAACTCACGGGCCACGTCATCGAATGTCCCCGGCACGGGGCGCAGTTCAACGTGAAGACGGGAGAGGTGGTCCGGGCTCCGGCGCTGGTCCCGCTGAAGACCTACGAGGCGCGGGTGCAGGGGGACGACGTTGAGGTGGGGCTGGAGGCCTGAGCGGAAGGAGCGCACGCGATGTTCGACCCCCGAGCCATCCGGAAGGACTTCCCCATCCTTTCCAGGACGGTCCACGGCAAGCCGCTGGTGTACCTGGACAACGCGGCCACCTCCCAGAAACCCCGGCAGGTCGTCCAGGCGCTGGCGGAGTGCTACGAATCGTACAACTCCAACGTACACCGGGGGGTGCATACCCTGAGCATGGAGGCCACCGACCGGTATGAGGCCGCCCGCAAGAAGGTGGCCGAGTTCATCCACGCCCCTTCGGACCGGCAGATCATCTTCACCCGCAACACCACCGAGTCCATCAACCTGGTAGCTCACACCTGGGCCAGGGAGCGCCTGGGCCAGGGCGACGAGGTCCTGACGACGGAGATGGAGCACCATAGCAACCTGGTGCCATGGCAGCAGGTTGCGGCGGAGCGGGGCGCGCGCCTCCGGTTCATCCCCGTGACCCCAGAGGGCACCCTGGACCTGTCAACCCTGGACTCCCTCCTCAACGAGCGGACCCGGCTGGTGGCAGCAGTGCACACCTCCAACGTGCTCGGGACCATCAATCCCATCCAGGAGCTGGCCCGGCGCGCCCACGAGGCCGGCGCCCTCATGCTGGTGGACGGCGCCCAGAGCGTGCCCCACATGCCCGTGGACGTCCAGGCGTTGGACTGCGATTTCCTGGCCTTCTCGGCCCACAAGATGCTGGGCCCCACCGGCATAGGAGTGCTCTATGTGAAGGAGTCGGTGTTGGAAGGCATGGAGCCTTTCCTGCGGGGCGGCGAGATGGTGCGAGAGGTCTGGTACGAGCGGGCGACGTGGAACGAGCTTCCCTTCCGCTTCGAAGCCGGGACGCCCAACTTCGCCGATGCCATCGCCCTTGGAGCTGCCGTGGACTACCTCAACGCCCTGGGTATGGACAGTGTGCGCCAGCACGAGGTGGAGATCACGCGCTATGCCCTGGAGGCCTTCCGGGAGCTGGAGGACGTGGAGGTCCTGGGGCCCCGGGACGGGAACCTTCGGGGTGGCCTCATCGCCTTCTCCGTGAGTGGCGCCCATCCTCACGACCTGGGGACATTCCTGGACCGGGAGGGGATCGCCCTCCGGACGGGCCACCACTGCGTGATGCCCCTGCACCGGAAGCTGGGCCTGACGGCCTCCGCCCGGGCGAGCTTCTACGTGTACAATGTCAGCGAAGAGGTGGATACTCTTGTCCACGGGCTCAAGAGGGCCCTGGATTACTTCACCCATGCAGTTAGACGAGCTCGATGACCTCTACCGGGAGGTCATCCTGGACCACTACCGTCGCTCCAGGAACCCCCAACATCTGGCCGATGCCGAGGTCCAGGCGGATGGCAACAATCCGTTCTGTGGCGACGAGGTGGCCCTTCAGGTCAAGCTGAACGGGCGCGGCGTCATTCAGGCCATGGGCCGCCAGGGCAAGGGGTGCGCCATCAGCCAGGCCTCCGCTTCCATGCTCACCGAGGTGCTCCAGGGAAAGACCCTGCAAGAGGCGGAGCGACTTGGCCGAGCGTTCCGCCGCATGATGCAGGGGGAACCCCTACAAGCCCAGGAGCGGGAGGCTCTGGGCCCGCTGGAGGCGCTGGAAGGGGTGAGGAAATTCCCCATCCGCATCAAGTGCGCGCTGCTGGCGTGGAGCATCCTGGAGGAGGGCGTCGAGTCCTACCGGCGGCGCCAGGGGTAAAGGGCACCGCTCCCCGCCGGGCTACTCCTTCACCCGCAGCCTGGCCCAGTGAAAGTACTCCCAGTTGGCAACGTTAGGATAGAGGTCCGCCACCCGGGGCTTCCAGACCCACAGGCTGCTGCCCGACACCGGCATGAAGAGCAGCGCCCGTTCCAGCACGTAGCGCTCCACGCCGACGAGCATCTCCTGCCTCCCATCCAGGGCAACGGCCTGGGCCTCGATCAACCGGTCCAGCTCGGGGTCTTCATACCCCGAGAGCCGCCATCGGCCCCGGCTGTGGAGTAGGCCGTAGAGAAAGGCGTTGGGTCCCTGGGCCGGCGGCAGAGGCCCCAGGAAGGCCTGATAGTCCCGGTCCCTCCACACCCGCTCCGCGTAGACCCGGGGGTTGACGGCCTCTGTGGAGACAGCGAACCCCGCTTCCTGAAGGAAGCCCTGGAACTTCCGGCCCAGCGCCAGGTACCGGTCGCCGAAGTCGGCCACGGTGAGCGTCAGGGGCACGCCTCTGGAGAGGCCCGCCTGGGACAGGAGCCCCGCCGCCTTGGCCTGGTTGCCGAAATAGGCGCGAAGCTCTTCCTGCCGCAAGCCCCATTGGGGGGAAAAGAGCGGAACGCCAACGCCCACTGAGCCTCGCCCCCGCCAGACCGACTCCAGCGCCTCCCAGGGGTCCATGGCCTGGAACACCGCCTGCCGGACCGGGAGGCTGTCCAGCGGAGAGGCGGTGGCCCTCAGCCCAAAGAGCAGCCCGGTCCCCGGCAGAGGGAAGGCGCCCCGCCCTACTCCCTGGCCCGCAGGAGGGAGGCGCTCCCAGCCAACCTCATCCACCACGGTCATGTCCACCTGTCCCGCCAGGAAAGCGGCCAGGCGTGTCTGGTTGTCCGCAATGGGGACAATACGCAGCTCCTGGAGGGAAGGGACCCCCTCCTCATGATACCGAGGGTTGGGCCTGAACACCGCCTGTCCCAGTTCCTCCCGGGCCAGGACCCAGGGGCCCGTTCCTACGGTGGGCCCCTCTCTCAGATCGCCTCGGAGGGCCACGGCTTCGGGAGCAACCACCTTGGCCTGGCCGTGGGCCAGGGCCAGCAGGAAGTCCGCATCGGAAGAGGCCAACCGGATGGTGACGGTCGCTGGCTCCGTGGCCTCCACCGAGGCCATGCTCGCCAGAAGGACGGCGCCCGGCCATCCAGGAGTGCGCAGGCGGTCTAGGCTGAAGGCGACATCCCTGGGTGAGAGGGGCCTGGCCCCCAGGGGAGGAAGGTCCTGCCAGCGCACGTCTTCGCGCAGGCGGAACACGTACGTCAACGGGTCAGGGTGTTGCCATTCGAGGCAGAGGTCGCACTCCACCTCCAGGCTCGGAAGGGCCACGCCAGGCCCCGAACGGAGGCGCAGCAGGCGGCTGTAGACGATGCCCGGCCCCTGGGACGCCAGGACTCCGCTCACGTCCTGGTGGACGTCCCGGCTGGACCAGTAGTCAGCAGCGGCCAGCAGCACACGTCCCTGGAAACGGGACAGGTCGGCAGTGGGGAGCGTAGTGGGCGTAGCCTCAGGCGACCCTGAGCCGCACCCTGCCAGCAGGAGGGCAGCGCCCAGGAACAGGTGACGCGCTCTCAGGGGGACACCCCATGGCGAGCTGGCTTGGCGGAGTGCATGGGCCGAGAACGGCGCATCTCACGAGGGCCGGGGGCCTGCATTGGGACCGTTAGCCGACGACAGCACGCTGCGCCAGCGGCCAAACAGCTTGATGCCCTCCCGGGGAAGCACCAGGCCAGCGATGACGGTGGAAGGGAGAAACATGATGATGTGGGTGACCAGGGCGAACACCAGGGCAGACCCCCTGGGCACATCGAAGAGGCCCAGCGTGTAGATCACGGCAATTTCAAAGGTCACCGCCCCCCCGGGCAGCGATGGCACCGCCGACACGAAAAACAGGCTGCCTGCCAACAGGGCGACCAGCGCGGCGGCCTCCATCTCGATACCAAGCCCCTGCCCCACGAACCATCCACTCAGCCCCAGCATGCCCCAGTAGGCCAGAGTGCCCAGGAAGGAAAGGCCGAGCCTCAGACGCGAGGCATTGAGCGTCCTGATTCCTGCCAGGGCGCCCCGCAGGAACCCGAGACGCCTGAGACCAGGCAGGACCGGAATACCCGTGGCCAGCAGGGCCAAGGCCGCAACGCTGGCTGCCGCCAGGAGGACTCCGGCACCCACCGGCAAGCTGAGCCTGCGCAGCTCCGGCACCGTGAAGAGCGCAACCCCAAGCACACCTGCGGTGACCAGCAGGTCCATGAGGTGGTCGGTGGCCAGAGTGGCCAGGGCCAGGGAAGCGCTAACGCCGGGTTGCCGGCTGAGCAGCACCAGCTCCACCGCTTCGCCAAACACTCGAACGGGCGACACGTTGTTCAGGCCGACACCGGCGTTCTGGATCAGGAACAGCCGCCGCAGCCCCACGGGGGACCCCAGGAAGAGGACCCACCATCGCCAGGCGCGCAACAGGAGCGCCAGCAGGAAGGCTCCCAGGGCCAGCGCGAAGAAATACAAAGGGAAGTCTCGAAGATCACCGAGGACCTGGTCCAACTCCAGACCCTGGGCGATGAGCCAGCCCAGCAGGACGCTCAGGGCCGCTCCACCAAAGACCTGCAACGGCAGCCAACGAAGGTGCGGGCGCCGGCGGCGCACCGACGTTGCCCCGGCTCCATCCCCGGAAGGACTCTTCAGCAGGCGGTTGTTCATAGGCGGCACAGACGAAGTCTCAGGCCCGCATATGGCGGATCTTCGCGCTCCCCACGGGCGCCAACTATCAAGTATACCAGGAAGCGCAACAGCTTGCCCGCCCCAGCGCGGCGCCTCTGGCGACGGACGTTCACCCCAAGTACGTAATTTTGGTCTTGGCAGAGGCGCTCAGGCCGGCCCGGCCGCGCCCTCTTCACGCCCCTCCCAGAACCGCCCCTCGAAGGAGGTCCCGCACACCCACGGCCACCAGCAGCCCAGCGGCTGCCATAAAGAACGCGGGCACCCTGGACACCACCAGCGCCTGACGCAGTCCCACAGCCATCCCCAGGAGCATCCACAGGAGAACGCCGGCGTTCACCCACACCTCGACGCCTGGAACGGCGAGGAGTCCGTACAGGAGGCCAGGGGCCTGGGCGAACCCCAGGGTCCGAAGCAACGACAGAAGCGAGGCCGGCCTGCGCAGCCCGCGTCCCACCCCATAGGCCAGCAGACCCATCGCCACCCAGCCCGCAAGGGCCGAAGCCAGGCTCCACGCGAAGAGCTGCAACCCGCCTGCCGGGCTCCTCAGAGGAACGAGCCGCACCAGCCCGGCCAGGGTCAGGGAAAGGCTGCCCATCAACAGGACGCTGAGGGCCTGGAACGTGGCCTGGGGGTCGTCCTTTACCTCCTGGTAGACGCCGCCATCCAGACGAAGAGCACGCAGCAAACGCACCAGCAAGGGCATCTCCCGGGGCCCCTGTCCCATTCGTCGCCTTCGGAGCCCCTTGGTCAGACCGCTACCGCGCCCTGGCCCCCATCGGGGCCGCAGGCCGCCGCCTCTCAGAGCCTCCAGAAGGCCCTTCCTGACCCTCGACTGCCTACCGTATTCACCCTATAATAAACGCTCGCGCCGAGCGCCTCGCCGGAAGGACAAGGAGAGGGCATGAAGTACCGAAAACTCGGTGCCACGCGCCTCATGGTCTCCGAGGTCGGCTTTGGCGTCTGGACCGTGAGCACCGGCTGGTGGGGCACGGTGGACGAGAGCACGGGCGTGCGCCTCCTTCAAGAAGCCCTCGGCCACGGCATCACGCTCTTCGACACCGCGGATACCTACGGCGAGGGCCTGGGTGAAACGATGCTGGCGAAGGCCTTCCCCAAGCGCCGCCATGACCTGGTCATCGCCACCAAGGTCGGCTACGACTTCTACACGTTCCAAGAACGCGAGGGGCACCGGGAACGGCCGCAGGACTTCACGCCCGCTTTCGTCCGCTACGCCTGCGAGCAGAGCCTGCGGCGCCTCAGGACCGAGTACATTGACCTGTACCAGCTCCACAACCCCAAGATGGATGCCCTTGAACGGGACGATCTCTTCGCCCTTCTGGACCAGCTCGTGCGGGAGGGGAAGATTCGCTCCTTCGGGGTCGCCCTGGGACCGGATATTGGGTGGAAGGACGAGGGCCTCTTCGCCATGGCGCAGCGGCGCGTGCCTGCCATGCAGGTCATCTACAGCCTCCTGGAGCCTGAACCGGCCCGGGCCTTCTTCCCCCAGGCGGAGAAGCACAACACGGGCCTCCTGGCACGGGTACCTCACGCCTCGGAGGTCCTGACGGACAAGTTCTCCCAGGTTCCGGCCTTCCCCCAGGGAGACCACCGGGCGCTGAGACGGGCGCAGTGGCTCCGCCAGGCCTTCGAGAAACGCCAGCGGCTCCTGTTCCTTGCCCAGGGAACGGGCCGCACCCTCGCGCAGGCGGCCATTCAGTTCTGCCTCGCCCAGCCCACCATCGGGAGCGTCCTGCCCAACATCACCAGCCGCGAGGAGCTCCTTGAGTACAGCCGCGCCAACGAGGTGCCCGACCTGACACCCGGAGAGCTGGTTCGTATCGACGAGCTGCTCCAGCACGGGTTCTTCCAGGAGCAGGCCGGTGGACGCCCCGCACCCGAGGAGGCCGGCTCCCCGGCACCCTGATCAAGCGGAGGCCTGCTGCTCAGCGGAAAGGCTTGGGAGGGGCGCGCCGGGACCAGGAGCCCGCCGACCGGCGGTCGCCACCTCGCGCATCTCGGACTCCAGCAAAGAGAAGTCGGCACGGGGGATCAGGTGCAGGTCCCCTTGGAACGCCAGGGGCCACCACTCTGGCGTCCATCGCTTGACGTACTCCAGGCGGGGAGCGATGAGACGGGCGTCCAGGAATTGGTCCTCCTCCAGCACCACCCCAGGCTCTATCTTCACCCGCCAGGGAAAATCTTCCCGCGGCCCGCTACCCTTCCAGTGAGGGGAATGGTCCTCGAAATACGTGGAGATAATGGTGGCCGTGGCGGCGAACCTCCGTATCCCCGACAGGTAGAAAAGCAGCCGATCGCCGACCTCCATGCGTTCAACCTTGCGCCTGAGACCTGTCCTGAATCCCTGGACCGTGAAGCCCTGCTCCCGGGTGACCCGGATATTCTCGGGGGTGAGGACAAGCATCCAGTAGTTCCGAGGCATGAGCGACCTTGCAGCTCCTTACTCTCCTAGGAAAAATCCTTTCGACCATCCCCCT
>JACQOS010000024.1 GCA_016202425.1 Chloroflexota bacterium | reverse complement strand
CCCCCTCTCTGACTCTCCCCCGTGCAACGGGGGAGAGAAATCCCTTCCCCCGCTCGCGGGGGAAGGTTTAGGATGGGGGTGCAGGAGCCAGGGGCTGCTCTTATGGATAACTGAAAGGCCCTGAGGAGCCAGGGAGGCACGATGCTTGTCCTCCCCTCCGCATGCTATCAATCTGTACCTGCAAGGCTGGGAATGGGGCCCGCCATCAACGCACGGCCACCCCTTACAACGCCCTCCATCAACCTTTGGGGACACCCCGACCCCTGCCGGGAGGAGTCAATGCCCCTCTTGGACTCCCGGGTGGAGCGTCTTGCGGTGGCGCCTAGGTGAGGTCGTACATGTAGGCCGCGCCAGCGAAGGGAATGCCGAACGGCGCGTTTTGAGGGGCCCCCACGCCGACCGTGTTACCGTAGCTGGATACCGCCTCCCCGTAGCGGTCGTTGGAGGCACCATCACTGGCCACTAGGCGGAGCTCCTGCGTCCACACGGTGCCAGCCCTGGAGAATAGGTACGCAGCACCCGTGCGAACGCCCCCGTTGACGGCGGCGGGAGAGCCAATCACCACGCGCTCGCCGTAGATGGACACTGACCTGCCGAACAGGGCTTGGGGCGTGCCGTCCGCCGGCGTTAGCTTGGACTCCTGGGCCCACACGGTTCCCGAGCGACGAAACACGTAGGCAGCCCCTCTCTCAGAGTTTCCGGGCCCCCATCTGTACGCCCCAACCACGGCGGTATCGCCATATACCGACGCCGAGAAACCAAAGTAGTCCTCCTTGGACCCGTCGCTGGCGAGTAGCTTGGCCTCCTGAACCCAGGCAGTGCCGTTCCAGCGGAACACGTAGGCTGCTCCGGAGTCCACGGCAGGCGCATCGGCAAGCAAGGCGCCTGCCACCACAGTGTCGCCGTTCAGGGCCACCGAGCGCCCAAACAGGTCTCCCGCGATGCCATCGGAAGGGACCAGCTTTGCCTCTTGGACCCAACCAGAGCCGTTCCACCGGTACACGTACACCGCCCCGGAGTCCGCTCCCCTGGCATCGGACCAGGCCGCCCCTGCCACCAGCGTGTTCCCAAAGATAGCAACGGAGATTCCCAGCTCGTCCCCATCGGCACCGTCGCTGGCCGTAAGCTTCGCCTCCTGTGTCCAGACCCCTCCAGACCTCCGGTAGACGTACACCGACCCGGAATGAGAACCTCTGTCATCGTCCATGAACGAGCCCACGGCTATCACGTCGCCGTCTATGGAAACGGACTGACCAAACAAGTCGTTGGGGGCAGCGTCGCTGGCAACCAGCTTTGCCTCCTGGGTCCAGAGGCCCATGCTCCGCACGAACACGTAGGCCGACCCCGCGTCTACACCACCCCCGTGGTCGTCCAGATATGCCCCGGCCACCATCGTGTCGCCGCTGACAGCAACGCCGTTGGCGATGCCTGCGCCAAAGTGGTCAGAGTAGGCGGCATCGCTGGCAACGAGCTTTGTCTCCAGGGCCACCAGGGCCAGGGCCGGCTGGACGGCCAGCACCGCCAGCGACGCCAGTAGCAATGTGGCAACCCACCACCTCAGTCGATGAGTCCTCATGGGGTCCCTCCGGCCCGCTGCTCCAGTGCCCTACGGAGCACCGGTCAAGACTAGCCACTTGCCTTGGCCACGACGTTCAGGGTATACTGGCTTGTTCCTGGCGGACAGTAAGCTGTGGTAAAGCATCGCATGCAGAGAGCGCCTGGGCAAGACCCGTAGGGGTCAACCTGGTGACCCGATGGGTTCAAGATGATTGACCCGTCCCTCAGCGGGCTTGCTGGGAAGATGGCGCGGGCTAGCCTCCCAGAGCACGCCGGCATCACCCACATTCACCCTTACGAGCTAGTGACTATTCCCGCCGAGAGGATTACGGTGGTATAGGCAGTGTTTACCGATTGCTGGCAAATCGCGTAGAGGATATTCAAATGAACTCCCGTGAGCCTAAATCCGACGCGCCGGAACTCTCGATGCTCCTTCAACTCAGACGGACCTCCACCTGAATGGCCAAGCTTGATCGCCTCGGGTGGGCGGCGGGACTTTCGTTTAGCTCTTACGGAGTACGGGTGGGTGTCCGGGTCTCCGACCCACAGGCCTTGGGCATGCTGCCCGCGTTTCTACCACCTTCGTGGAAAGTATTAGGCTCCTCTACAGTTGATCGCCTGTACTCTCTGGTAGCTGGAAGCGGAGATGGCGAATCCAGGATACGGCGCTTCAACGTACTGTACGGTGATGAGGTGAGACTGGCGCGGTCGATGAATCTCAGCGAAGTCCTGGAGTCGTTCGAATCGGACCTGCAACTGTACGTCGCGGAACGGGCGAGAAGAAGACTGTTTGTGCATGCCGGGGTAGTGGGCTGGCGGGGTGGGGCCATCGTCATGCCCGGACGCTCTTTCAGTGGCAAAAGCACCTTGGTAGCCGCGTTGGTAGGGGCAGGGGCGACCTACTATTCCGATGAGTACGCGATTCTCGGTCCCGGGGGACGGGTTCATCCCTACCCGAGGCCCTTATCGCTCCGAGGAGCTGGGCAACAACGCGCAGGACGCTCTCCGTTGTACGCACAGGGCACCCGGCTCAAGCCGCTACCCATGAGATTGTTGCTGGTAACGGCGTATCACCCTGAGAGACAATGGCGCCCGCAGGCCGTGTCTGCCGGCCAGGGAATGCTGGCGCTCCTGGCGAATACAGTGCCCGCACGCCGAAGGCCAGGGTTTGCGATGTCAATACTCAGTCAGGCGGTCGCTGGTATACCTGTCGTCAGATCATGGCGGGGCGAGGCCCAAGAGGTGGCTGACTCCGTAATTCGTCTGTTTGCGTAGGTCATGAACCGGTCGTACCTCAAACACGGGCCCCACGGCAACCCACCCGACGTCGTAGTTTTGCCGAGGGCTCGGGAAGGAGACTTGCTGGTGGTGGAGCTAGAGGATGAGGTGCTTGTGTACGATCTGAAGCGTCACCGGGCCCATTGCTTGAACCGGACTGCCGCTATGGTGTGGCGGCGCTGTGACGGGAAGACCGCTGCGCCGGAGATGGCAAGGCTTCTGGAGAGTGACCTTCAACGTGAAGTACCCGAGGAAGTTGTTTTCTTGGCGTTAGGCCGACTCCAGCGAGCCGGTCTGTTGGTACGCAATAGCACGAGGAAGGCGCGGCTCACGGATCCCACACGGCGGCAGCTTCTCCGTAGATTGGCCGTGGCTGGCGCCGCCGCGCTTCTTCTTCCCACGGTCATCTCCATCGTGGCACCTCAGGCAGCCGAGGCCGCGAGTTGCGTCACGTCGTGCGCTGGGCAGTCGGACTGTGTGACCTGCATCCGGCCTAATCAAACCTGTACCGGTAGGTGCTGCGGTGGAACGTGCAAGACTGGTTGCGCTGCATCGGGCTGCTAAATGGCGGGGCGAAATAAGTGAGAATTGTGGTTGACACAAAGGGCGGTCTCGAGCCGGGTGCCCGTGTGGCAGGGGTGCTCGAAGCCTCCTGGCGGCAGGTGCCACCTCCCTTGTCCCTCGATCCAGATTCGTTGGCTGAGATCGCCCCGCTCCTCTTGAGAGGCGGCACCGGGGGGCTGGTCTGGTGGCGCATGAGGCGTTCCGAGCTGGGCGCGTCAAGGATAGGCCTGGACTTCAAACAGGCCTACCGTCTGCACACTCTTCAGGCTGTGCTGCATGAACGGCAACTCAAAGAGGCAGTCGCATTGCTCCGATCAGCGGAGGTGGACCCACTCCTGGCCAAAGGCTGGGCCGTCGCGCGGCTCTACCCGGAGCGCGGCTTGCGTCCATATGGTGATATCGATCTGTGCGTCCGACCCCAGGACTATTCAAAGTCGGTGCGTCTATTCTTGTCGGCAGGGGTTCCAGGCTGTCCCGTGGACCTGCACCCAGGATTCGATGATCTCGATGACCGCAAATTGGCTGACCTTTATGATCGCTCCCAGCTCCCGCAGCTGGAAGACTTGCACGTCAGGATTCTCGGGCCGGAGGACCATCTTCGGCTGCTGTGTGTGCATCTCTTACGCCATGGCCTCCGTCGGCCCCTATGGTTGTGTGACATCGCAGCAATGGTGGAGTCTCTCCCAGCCTCCTTCGATTGGGATTACTGTCTGCGAGGACCTCAGTGGCGCCGCCAAGGGGTTGTGTACGCACTGATGGCTGCCCGTCGACTTCTTGGCGCGAGACTGTCCGACGAGCACGTTGCTGCGAGAGCGGCAGATCCGCCGCGGTGGTTTATTCCCACTATCCTACGCCAGTGGGGCAGACCCTACGAGTACTTTATGCCGGTGCTGAGTTACCTGCGTCACCGGGGTGGGCTCGCTAAATTGCTCCGGTCCCCCTGGCCCGATCCGATTCAGGCCACAGCGGTTCTGCGATGTCCCTTCAATGAGTTCCCCAGACTACCCTTCCAGGTAGCCGCCTATGTTGTACGTGTCGAATCGTTCATCGTGCGCCGCGCAAGGTTCCTCCTTCGAGCGGCGAACCAAAAAATTCCTGTGGAGGCATGAGGCCAGCGCTTGGATAAGGGGTACGGGCGGCTAGCCGCCCGTACCCCTTCGCGCTGCTATGAAGATGGAACCGGAAGCGAGCGACCTCGACCTGAGGTACTACTTGGAGGTATTGATCAATTGGTGGTGGCTTGTGTTGCTACTACCGTTGCTCGTTGGGCTAGTTGTTTTCCTTACGACACCCCAAGCAAGTGCCCTCTACGAGGCGGAGGCGAGAATCCTGGTACAGCAGCGAGGCTTGTCCACAATACTGAATTGGAGCGACATAGACGCAAGCGAGTATCTCGCTCGCACCTACACGGAGCTGATCACTGAATCAAGCGTTCTAGAAGAAGTGGCGCACCAACTGGCATTGAACATGTCATGGGAAGACCTTCGTAGCTCCATCAGCGTGTCGACGGTCAAAGGTACTTCTATCCTGGAGATTCGCGCTAGTCACTCTGACGCGGATTTGGCCGCCAAAATAGCAAATACGGTGGCTAACGTCTTCATCAATCGCACTGAAGAGACTCGCCTGACCGATGTCGCTCGCCTGCAGGCTCTGGCCCAAGCGCTGAACATTGAGGATCCTTCCCTCATTCTTCAGGCGAACCTTTCAGCACTGGGTAGCCTCACCTTGATCCGCGAGGCTACGCGCTCGACGGCCTCGATCAGGCCACTGCATTTGGGGATTCCATTGCTGGCCATGGTGCTTGCGGGGATAGTGGCGGTGGTTGGCGCGTTTGTCCTCGAGTCGCTTGGAGGACGCCTGCCTTTGCCCGAGCAGCTCAAAACTTCCCTTGGCTTGGACGGAGTGGAGGTGGTGCCCCGGTGGTCGAAGCGACAGGCTGGAGCCCCTCGGTCTGTGATAACCCTAAACCCCGGTAACCCGATGGCTGAGCCCTATTACGGGCTGCTGGCGAGACTCGACGCGCTGGCCGGAGGTGACGGCGGTCCAAACAAAGTAATCCTTGTGACGTCCACCTCGCCCAGCGAAGGGAAAAGCACCACGGCAGTAAACCTGGCGCACGCACTTGCCCTGGCCAGTAGGCGGGTGCTGCTTGTTGATGCCGACATGCGAAACCCCGACATCCACAAATGGTTCGGCCTGCCCAACCAGCAGGGGTTCCAGAACCTCCTGGCGTTGCCGGACAAGACGTCGGGCGAAGGGTTGTCTTCTACGTCAGTGCCGGGGCTCTCGGTGATAGTCAGCGGCATGGCAACGACCCAGCCAGCCGAACTACTCGCGCGAGGCTCGACGCGTGGGGTGGTGGAGGCCCTAAAAAGGGAGTTCGCCTGGGTCATCGTCGATTGCCCCCCCTTATTCGGGCTGTCGGACACACTCAGGCTGGTCCCGGGCGCAGATGGGGTCGTGCTGGTAGCAGATGCAGGGAGGACACGAAGTGAAGACCTCGAACGCGCTGCTAATGCCTTGCGGGAAGTGAACCACCGGGCTGCGCCCCTCTTTGTCATTCTCGTGCTGAACAAGGTCCCGCTTCGGAGGTTCGGCTACTACTCTTATTACCGCAGCTACTATAAGAGTTACTACCGTCGAGTCGAAACGACCCGGAGAAGGCGTTGGCGCACCGGCGCCCTCGACACCATGGTTGGTTGGTTTAGACTATCCCGCCGCGACTGATGGCGGGGGGGAGTCCAGTTCCTCAGGCTCTCACTCCACTCGTGAGCGGCGGTGCTCAGAAAGGCCTTCCGCCCAGCAGGCCAGCGAACCGGAGGCCCCAGAGGGTCGCGGCGAGCAGCGTGGAAGCCGCCAGAACGGCCAGGGACCTCCTCCGCCACGCCGTCACGGAGCCGACACGGAGTTGCAGGTACCAGCCACGGCCAAGGGAAAGCAGCGTGAGCACCAGGAAGGGATAGGTGAGCGCCCGCAACGCGGGTGCGAGAGCCAGCCCGGCCCCGGCGGCACCCAGGAGGCCGAGCAGGCCCGGGACCACTCATCACCAGGGCAGGGGCAACAGGCCGCTCAAGGGCAAAAGGACCTTTTCCACGGGGAACCAGGCACGCACACGGCACCTCCTACTCCACGCAGCAGCTCATCACCGAAATGTCCCGGGTGAAGGCCTGAGCCGCCAGCTTGATCCCCTCGGAGAGGGTAGGGAACACGTGGACGGTATCGATGATGTCGTCCAAGGTCAACTTGAACTTCACTGCCAGGACGGCCTCGTGAACGAGGTCGGCGGCATGGGGCGCGACGATGTGCACGCCCAGGACGTGGGAAGTCTGGGGATGGACCACCATCTTGACGAGGCCGCGGGTCTCGTTGATGGCCATGGCCTTGGGCACCCGCTCCAGGCGGACCACCCGGCAGGCGCAGGCCCCAAGGCGGCGCATCTCCTCCTCGTCCGTCAGGCCGACGCTGGCCACCTGGGGGTTGGTGAAGACGGCGTGGGGGACCGAGTCGTAGTCCAGGGTCTTCCTGGAGCCGGTGAGGGCGTTCTCCGCCGCCAGTTTGCCCTCCCTGGCGGCCACCGTCTCCAGCATGAGCCTGCCGACGCAGTCCCCGGCGGCGTAGACGTTAGATGCACTGGTCTGGTAGTAGTCGTTCACCGCCACAAAGCCGCTCCGCTCTGTCCTCACCCCCGCGGCTTCCAGGCTCAGGTTCTGAGTGTTGGCCTGGACCCCTGCGGCTAGGAGCAACTCCTTGGCCCTGATCGCCTCTTCCCGAGGCCCGAGGGACCGGGAGCGCCGGGCCGCCCGGGGCGACGCGACAGTGAGGAACTTCTCGCCATTCCGCTCTTCCACTTTTTCCAGCGTGACGCCGACGCGGAACTCGATGCCCTCCTCCTCCAGGCACCGCTGGAGCTCCTGGGCGACCTCCGGCTCTTCCCGAGGCAGGACCTGAGGCATGGCCTCAAGGACGGTGACCCTCGAGCCGAAGTGGGCGAACATCTGGGCAAACTCCAGCCCCAAGGGCCCGGCGCCGATGACAACCATGGACTCAGGCAGCTCTTGAAGCTGCATCGCCGTGATGTTGCTCAGCCACCGCACCCGGTCCATGCCGGGCACGGGCAGGGGCCTGGTGGAGGACCCCGTGGCGATGAGCACCTTCTCCGCCCGGTGGACGACTCCGTTGGCCGCTATTTCCACGGGCGAGAGGAAACGGGCGCCGCTTTCCACATAGGTCACTCCCTTCAGGGCCGCCACCACGTCGACGTAGTTGCTCTGGCGCGTCTTCGCCACCAGGTGGTCTTTTTGGAGGATGGCAGCCCGCAGGTCGAAGCCTGGCCTGGAGGCCTGGACGGCAGCGAACCTGGGACGCTGGGGGTAGAACAGGTCGCCGCCCACGGCGAGGAGGTGCTTGGTGGGCATGCATCCGACGTTGACGCAGGTGCCGCCGATGGGCAGACCGTGGTTCACCATGAGGACACGAGCACCAAGCTCGGAGGCCCTGGTGGCGGCGGCGAAGGCGGCCGCGCCGCCTCCCAGGATGACGAGGTCATACGTTGTCATGCTCCCCTCCTCTTCTCGGGCACGCTGGGTGACTTCGCCATGGGTCCACTCCTTTCTCTCCGGGCAATCGTTCAGCTTCAGTCCCTGGCTGCCCCCCTCGATCATCCCGCCCTCGCGGGCCCCTGCCGTCGCCGCGGCCCCAGCCAGTCCAGCACCTGGGGCCGGGCGCCGAGGGGCGCGCCCTCGATGATGGCACAGATACGGCCACCCGTGGGGCGGCAGTCCAGCACGTCGCCGAGGCGTTGGCGGAGGGCAGCCAGCTCAGCCCGGAACTCCTGGAGGTTGCGCAAGAGCCGGTCGAGCTGCGCCAGCTTATCGTCCAGGAGGGCGCGCACGTGCACGCAGGTGGGCTCGTGCCGGTCGTGGATGCGGAGCACCTCGCCGATCTCGCGCAAGGAGAGCCCCAGGCTGCGCGCCTTCATGATGAACTCCAGGCGCTCGGCGTCCGCGGCTGCGTAGGAGCGGTAGCCCGAGTCCGTCCTCGGCGGAGGAGCCAGGACGCCCGCCGACTCATAGAAGCGGATGGTCCTGGAAGGGAGCCCTGTTCGCCTTGCCAGCTCGCCGATCTTCATGGCAACCTCCGGGAAGGTGCTGTCTCCAAGTATAAACCTTCCAGTGTACTGGAATGTCAAGCCCCAGGACCTCGCTGACCCGGCCGAGCACTCCCGCGCCTTGAACACCCCTCCTTCTTCCTCTACAATCGAGGCGACCTTTTAGGCTACACGAGGGGTGAAAGCCAGCGATGAGCAGACTCTTGGACCTCCTGGATCGCATTGCCCGGGGCGCGCCCTCGGCCATGGGCTTCACCGCGGCCGCCCAACGCCCCACGCCTACGCCGCTAGCGCTGCTGGTGTGGATGGAGGGGCAGGGGGACGCGGTGGACACGAGGGCCCTGGCTGAGGCCCGGGTGGATGCCGTGGTCTTGCCCCGGGGGGCCCAGGATGCCAGCGGATTGGAGCGCCAGGTGAAGCCTTTGGAGCAGTTCGCCTGGGGAGTGGAGGTGGAAGGGCTGGGGCGCGAACGCGTGGAGGCCTACCGGGACGCTGGCAGCGATTTTCTGGTCTTCCCGTTGGAGGGGACCCAGGCCGATGCCCTCCAGGAAGGAGACATGGCCCGTATCCTGCGACTTCCTACCGGGCTGGAGGAGGCCACTCTCCGGTCCCTGGAAGACCTCCCGGTGGACGCGATTCTGCTCTGCCCAAGCGAGCCCGAAGGGCCAATGACCCTGGCCCACCTCGCCGCCATTGCCAATGTCCGGGGCGCGACGAGCAAGTATGTGCTGGTGCAGTGGGGCGCTGACCTCACGGCCCGCGAGCTGGAACACCTGCGGAACCTGGGCGTGGATGGGGTCGTCGTCAAGGTGCACCAGGGCACGGACGCGAAGCTTCCCGCCCTCCGGGCGCAGATCGAAGCCCTGCCGAAGCGCAGACCCAGGGGAGAGCAGCGGCCGGCCGCGCTCATCCCTCGGGTGGGCGCTCCCTTCCCCGGTCCCCGGCATGAGGAAGAAGAGGAAGAAGAGGAAGGGGAGGAGGAGGGCCTGTAGCTCTCGCCTGGGCCGCCCCGCTGGTCCTTACGGCACCTGACGTGCCACAGGCACTTTCTCATGGCCGACGGCGCAGCCTGGATCTCGCCGGGCGGAACCTTAGAGGCTATGCGGGAAACCCTCACCCCTCGAAGAGTCTTCGACCTGTACCCCCATGCACCAGCGTTGCAGCGTACTTGCGACAGGCGACGGTAGCGAGTCGTGGGTCTGGGCAGTGCCCAGTGGGGGACACCCCCAGACCCCCGCCATCCCGACCCGTAGGGATG
>JACQOS010000201.1 GCA_016202425.1 Chloroflexota bacterium | reverse complement strand
TCCTCTGCTCACCTTTAGCAGGGTGTTGAAAAACCCTTTCGACCATCCCCCTGTCCCCCTTCCTGGCCAGGTAGGGGGGAGAAGATGTATCTGGGGGACACCCCCAGACCCCCGTCCCTTCGACTTCGCTCAGGGCAGGCTCCGGGGCTTCGCCCCTCTGGACTCCCCTTCTTCAGCAGCCTGCTAAGCGTACTCGCACGCTGGGGGACCGTCAACGCGAGGCCCCTGGCCGTTCTGGGGCGGCCTCGGGAGGACGCAGCCGCGACATGGGCACAGGCTCCGTCCACAGCCTGGGCTCCTCGCTTTCGCCCTGCTGGAGGCACACCATCCTGAGCCACCGGTCGTTGTCGGTAGCGGGGAAGTCGCTCCGGTAGTGGGAGCCCCGGGACTCCTGGCGGGCCAGGGCGCTCAGGCAGGTGAGCTTGGCCACGGTGAGCAGGCTGCGCATGTTGAGCCACTCCTGCCAGGCCGGGTTGAACTCGCGGACCGACGGGACCGTGGCCCGCGTGGCGCGCTCCCCCAGGGCTGTCAGGGTCGCCAGGGCCAACTGGAGGCCCTGGGCATCCCGTACCACGCCTCCCTTTTTCCACATCACGTCCTCCAGCTCCTGGCGGATGGCGTAGATGTTCTCCCCCTTGCCCTGGCCTAGGGGCTTCGTCGCCTCCGCGATGACTGCTTCCGCCTGGGACGGTTGAAGGGCGGGCTGGCTCCTGCTCGCCACCGCCTCCGCCATGGCGTCGCCCGCCCGGGCGCCGAACACCGTGGACTCCGCCACTCCGTTGCCTCCCAGGCGGTTTGCCCCGTGGACGCCCCCCGCGTCCTCCCCCGCCACGAAGAGCCCTTCCAGATTGGTCCTGCACCAGGGGTCAATGCGCGCTCCCCCCATGTGGAAGTGGGCCGTAGGCGACACCTTCACGGGGCCCCGCGCCAGGTCGAAGCCGATCTCCCGGCACCGCTCCACCATCCCGGGGAAGGTGCGCTCGACAAACTCCGCCCCCAGGTGCGACACGTCCAGGAAGACCGCGCCGTCGGTGGTGCCGCGGCCCGCCTGGATTTCCAGGTAGGCCGCCCGGGCCACCGTGTCCCGGGTCGAGCGTTCCATGCGCTCCGGGTCGTAGTGGGCCATGAACCTTTCTCCCTGGGCATTGAACAGGTGGCCGCCGGCGCCTCTCAGGCCCTCTTCCAGCACCGCCCCCGTCAGGATGGACTTGCCCGCCACCAGGCCGGTGGGGTGGAACTGGTACATCTCCATGTCCCTCAGGGCGCATCCCGCCCGGTAGGCCATGGCCATGCCGTCTCCCGCCTTCTCCAGGGAGGGCGCGGCGATGCGGTACATGCGCGCTCCGCCTCCCGTAGCCAGCAGCGTCGCCTTGGCGCTGACCGTCACGAACTGGCCGCTCCGCACGTTCAACAGGAGGGCCCCGGCCACCGCTCCCACCGGGTCCGTCAGGAGTTCCAGGGCCCGGTGCTCGTCCAGCAGCACGACGTCGGTGGCGAGCACCCGCTCCTTCAGGCGGGCCATGATCTCGATGCCCGTGAGGTCGCCCCGGTGCACGGTGCGGTCAAAGGACTGCCCAGCAAAGGGTTTCTGGTAGATGCGGCCGTCGGGGGTTCGGTCGAAGAAGCAGCCGTACATCTCCAATTCGGCGATCGCCTTCGGCGCTTCTGTGACCAGGGTCCAGGCCAGCTCCTGGTCGTTGAGGTAGGCTCCTCCTCGGATGGTGTCGGAGAAGTGGAGCTCGAAGGAGTCCTGGGGGTCCAGGACGGCGTTGTACCCGCCCTGGACCATGCGCGTGCACCCGCTCTGGCCGATGAGTCCCTTGGCGGCCAGGGCGATGCGGAGCCGGGGTTCCCTGGCCAGGGCGTGCAGGGCGGCCATGAGGCCCGCGCCTCCTCCACCCAGGACCAGGATGTCTACCTTCAGGGTCTCGTCCATCGCTCCCGTAACCCGGTGCCCGTCAGCGCCCCAGCCTGACCAGCCTCTTCAATCTCTGGCCCACCACCTTCCTCTTCAGGCCCTGAATGGCCAGAGCAGGAGATATTCCTTTGGGGCACACGGCCGCACACTCGAACAGCGTGTGACACCGCCACAACCCGTCCTCGCCAGCCACGACGTTCAAGCGCCGTTGGGCCGCTGCGTCTCGGCTGTCCATGGTCAGCACGAAGGCCCGGTTGAGGGCCGCCGGCCCCAGGAACCCGCCCTCCATGCCTGCCACGTCGCACGCAGAGTAGCACAGCCCGCACGCGATGCACTCCCTTTGAGGGTCAATGAGCCGTCTCTCCCTGGCCGTGGGGGGAATGGTGGCCGGGGCGCCATCGCCGTCGCGGGGCACCAGGTGAGGGACCACCTTCCGGTACCTGGCGAAGAAGGGGTCCATATCCGTGGCCAGGTCCTTCACCACCGGCAGGTGGCGCATGGGCTCCAGGCGGACCTCAGGCTCGCCGCCCCTGGCAATCCTCCGCAGCAGCGTCCGGCAGGCCAGGCCCTCCCGTCCGTTGATCACCATGCCGCAGGTGCCGCACATGCCCACCCGGCAGGCACAGCGGAACGCCAGGGAGAGGTCGGCGTTGCGCTGTACCCAGAGGAGGGCATCCAGCACGCTCATCTGCTCCTCGGACCAGGGCACCGGGAATCTTTGCCAGGAAGGGGCCGGCTCAGGGCTCCCTCCAGACCGCTTCACGTGCAGCGTAACCGTTCTCTCCATCCCTCTGCCCCAAGGCTCCCCGGCTACAGAACGAAGGCCAGAAGGGCACGCGCCCCGTAGATGAACGCGACGACGCCCACGGCCCATAGGGCCGCCGTCGCCGCCCTCCGCCGGCGGGCGGCCACGGACCACTCCAGCAAGATGGTGTACATGCCGTTCAGCCCGTGGTAGAGCACCAGCGCCAGGAGGGCGAAGTCCACGGTGAGGAAGAGGGCCTGCGCCAGTCGGCGCCGCACGATGTCGAACTCCACCAGCTCTCCCTGGCGGCCCGCCACCACGTCCCCCAGGCCAGCGAAATGTCCCATCCAAATATGGACCGCCAGCAAAAAGACCAGCAGGACGCCGCTGGCGCGTTGCAGGAACCATGGCCAGAACCCGGGCGCCCTCGAGCTTACGGGCCTTCCCGCCTCCTGGGGCGGGTCCACCGTAGGGTTCCCCTGGGGATGTCTCGCCATCACGAGCGCTAACCTCGGAACACCAGGGGAAGGCTGAAGTAGGTGGCCGCCGCCGTCGCCACCACCGTCAGGGCCACGCTTCCCCAAAAGAGGCCCCCCTGCTGGCGGATGCCAAGGCCCAGGTCCAGGAGGACCACCCGGATGCCGTTCAGCGTGTGGTACAGCACCGTGGCCAGAAGGGCCAGGTCCAGGACGACGAACACCGGCCTCTGGAGCACCCGCAGAACGGCGTCGAAGGTGCCCTCGCCTGCCAGGGCCGTGGAGATGACGCCGATGTGCAGGAACAGGTACCCTACCAGCGCTACTCCGGTGAGGCGCTGGAACAGCCATGCCCACCACCCGGCGCCACTGCGCAGGGGGCGGGAGTGCCGGGTGCCGGTGTGGAGCATCGCGTCGGCGTCCTGCGGGGGTGGTCCCTAGAAGGGCTCCCGCTTCGGCCCCTGCTCCTCGCCGATGCGGCGGAAGACCGGGGGCTTGAGCCCCTGGTACACCTGGGCCAGGCGCTCGTTGATTTCCTCGTTCGCCTGGGCGAAGAAGCCGTTGCCCTCGGCATCCCCCTCCACCAGCAGCGGGCCCAGCTCCTTCACCTGGAGCACCCAGATGGCCTCCGAGATCCCCAGCTCCTCCACCCAATACACCCCGAGCACACGCTCGATGGCCCGCCCGTAGATGGCCCCCAGCCCGTAGCCCACGGTGGAGAGGGAGACCGCCCCGTGGTGCCGAAAGACCCGCTGGCGCACTTCATCCGTCATCCCTGCCTTGCTGATGACCGCCTTGACGCCGAAGCGCTCCAGCAGCGCCGGCATGTACTGGGCATATCGGAATCCGGCCGTGGCCTGGAGGGACGAGACGTGGTACACGCCCGGCGCCACCTCCACTCCCGCGGGTGACGACTGCATCGTCACGTTGGTGAGACCGCGCAGGTCCACAGGAGGCTCGTGCCCCTCCACCAGCATCCGACGGTAGGCCCCGTCCCGCGCGGTGTAGGTCGGGCCCGTCAGGTACACGATATCCCCAGGGCGCAGCTTGCCGTTGTCCCCCTGCGACAGCGGTGCCTTCAGGTGCCACTCCCGAGGCCGGAGCGTTTCCATGCGGCCTGCCCTTCTGGTCCCTTGCGGCGGCGGCGGAAGGTGGGCTACCCGATTCCCTCGCGGCGGTAGTACGGCGTGAACCACACGGGGTCGTCCCGGAACTCCACCTCGCCTCCGGCGGAGACGCGAGCCGTCGCCCTCCGGTACGCCGTGCAGAACTGGGAGACCGCCACGGGCACGCCTCCGGTGTGCGTGTACGCGATCTCGATGTGGGCGTCCAGGGCCGTGGTGTCCCCGCCCACTCCCATCACGCCGAACCCGGTGCGGTTGGCCAGCTCCACCAGTTCGTCCTCCAGGGCCCTCACTTCGGGGTCCGGGTGCCGGTCGCCGGTGACGCGCAGGCAGGCCGCCTCCTTGGAGAGGCGCATGCACTGGTCCTTCGTCCCTCCCAGCCCAACGCCGATGACCACGGGCGGACACGAGAGCCCGCGCCGGCCAAACTCCGCCAGGGTGTCCAGGAGGAAGCGCTTGATACCGTCCACGCCGTCGGCGGGGAAGAGCATCCTGTAGTCGGTGCCGAACAGGCCGCCCTTGTGCACGGCGGTGATGTCCAGCCAGTCGGCATCGGGCTCGAAGGAGTAGTCCACGTTCGGGGCGAACACCCCCACGTTGTTCCCGGGGTTGCGGCGCGTGAGGGGATGGACCCGGTTGGCCCGGAGCTGGATGTCGTGGGTCACGTCGGCCACGGCCTGGCGGAGGCTCCGCTCCAGGGCCACGAACCCGCCCTCGAGCCTTGCTGTGTTGCCGACCTTCACGTAGTACCTGGGCAGCCCCGTATCGCCGCACATGGGCCGCTCGTCCGCCACCGCCAGCTTCGCGTTCTCCAGGACCTGGCCCAGCACAAACCGGGCAAGCGGTTTCGTCTCCCGGGCGAACGCCTTCTCGAAGGCGGCCAGCCCGTCCTTGGGGACCGCGATGGCCGCCCGCTTGTTGGCCTCGTAGGCCACTCGGTAGACCAGTTCCTGGGAGATGACCCCCGCCGAGACCGCCATGGCTCCTCCTTGATACGTTGATACGTTGCTTCCCAGTATCGGCACCGTACTCGAAGGTGTCAAGGGAACGAGGGCCCCGGAGGTTGACGCAGGGCCTTTCAATTGTCGGCTTTACCCCCTCTCTGACTCTCCCCCGTGCAACGGGGGAGAGAAATCCCTTCCCCCGCTCACGGGGGAAGGTTTAGGAGGGGGGTGCAGGAGCCACGGACTGCTCTTATGGATAACTGAAAGGCCCTGGGCCCCGGAGGTTGACGCAGGGCCTTGTCGGCAGTACCCTGGGGCCGACGTCAGGGCCACGGTGGAAGGGAGGAGTCAACCATGACGAGCCCGGCCAAGACGCAGTGGGGCTTCGCCGTTCCCCAGGTGTTCCTGGACGGTCCTGTGGACATGGAGCTGGTCCGGAAGGTCGCCACCCGCGCCGAGGCCAAAGGCTACCACAGCTTGTGGGTCCTGGAGCAGACCACTCGCGAATTCGCCAACCTGGAGCCTGTCGCCCTCCTCTGCTACGTGGCAGCCATCACCTCCAGGCCCAGGCTTGGCTCCTCCGTCATCCTTTCCCCCTTTCGGAACCCCATGCTCTTCGCCAAGGAGCTGGAGAGCCTGGACCAGATGAGCGGCGGACGCCTTATCCTCGGCATCGGGCTGGGCAACGCGGGCCGCGACTACCCGGCCTTCGGCATCCCCGTGAAGGGGCGCGTCCGCAGGTTCCTGGAGGGGGTCGAGCTGCTCAAGGCTTCCTGGACCCAGCCCTCCGTCACCCACAAGGGGGAGTTCTGGCAGCCGGAGGGTTTCCTTATGGGGCCCAAGCCCCTCCAGAAACCTCACCCGCCCATCTGGTTCGGTGGCAGGCATCCCAACCAGCTCCGGCGGGCGGTCCGCCATGCCGACGGCTGGATGGGGTCGGGGGGCACCTCCTCCACCGCCGAGTTCAAGCAGCAGGTGCAACTCCTTCGCCAGTACCTGGACGAGGCGGGGCGCGACCCATCCACCTTCGCCATCTCCAAGAGGGTCTACTTCTTCGCGGACCGCAATAAGGCCCAGGCCAGGCGCGTCCTGGACCACTGGTTCACCCGCGTCTATCCCGCCTATCCCAGGGGCCAGGAGGTGGCTGTGTGGGGAACGGTGAACGAGTGTACCCAGCAGCTCGCCGAGGTCATCGCCGCGGGGGCCCAGCTCATCGCCGTGACTCCCGTCGCCAGCGACCTGGAGATGCTGGACCTGGTGACTGAGGAGATCATCCCTAGCTTGTAGCGTCGGGGGGTAGTACAGCCTCTCCCATAGCGTGGTAAGATGTGGACGACGTTGAACGGCCTGGGCAGAAAAGGAAAGGGGCAGAAAGGCGTGCGAGGACAGGGACACGGCCTCAGGCATCTGGTGCTTCCCTGGTCCCTGCTCCTGGTGGCCCTCGCCGCCGGCGCCTGCGGGGAGGCCGCGCAGCCCGCCGCTACTCCCACCAGGCCACCTGCGGTGGCCGCCACGCCAACGACGGCCCCCACCGCTACGCCCACCACTGCGCCCGCGGTCGTGGCCACACCCACCAGGGCTCCCACGGCTACCCCGACCCCGGCAGGCGTGCAGCCCAAGTACGGCGGCGTCGCCGCCTTCGCCCACCGAGGCGATCCCAGTTCTTGGGACTCCATGTTCGATACCAACGTGAACACCACGCTTCCCGATGCCCCTATCTTTGGCGACCGCGCCCTGCTGAAGCCTTGCCGAAACAACTCGTTCCAGCTCTGCCCCTACCTGGCGGAGAGCTGGGAGAGTAACTCGGAGGCTACCGTCTGGACCTTCAAGGTCCGGGAGGGGGTCTTCTGGCACGATGGCAAGGCCCTCGCTGCCGACGACATCAAATGGTGGCTGGAGCTCCTGATCAACGGCGCCCCCGGCGGTCGCCCCCCTGCCAAACAGGCCGCCACCCTGGGCCCAGTTCAAGGCATCGAGGTCGTGGGAGGCAGCAGGCTCCGCATCACTCTCCTCACCCCTGTCGTCCAGTTTCCTGCCCTGCTTTCGTCACCCAACCTGAGCATCCAGCATCCGCGCCACCTCATGCAGTCGCAGATCGAAAAGGGCAACGGCACGGTAGCTCCCAACGAGGTGGGCTGGGTGGGCACCGGACCGTTCAAGATGGCCAAATACGACAAGGGAGTCGTCATCCGGGTCCGCAAGTTTGACCGGTACTGGGAGAAGGACGAGCAGGGGCGGCAGCTCCCGTTCCTGGATGGCATCGACTTCGTCATCATGACGGAAGGATCCAGCGTGTTTGCCGCTTTCCGCACGGGTCGGCTTCACAGGACAGCCGTAGGGGAGGGCTTCTATCTCGTCCCTCAGCAGCGTGAGATCATCAAACGCGAGTTCGGCGATCAGGCGTGGATAGCCAAGTACCCGCCCTTCGGTAGCCTGACAGGTATCAATGCCTCCAAGCCTCCCATGAGCGACGTGCGGGTCCGCCAGGCCGTCAGCATGTGGCTGGACCGCAACTCCTACATCCGCGCGGTCTACAACGGCGATGGCGAGCCGGCCGCCGTCTTTGCGCCTGGCTCCCCATACGCCAACCCCGGCTTCATAGAGTGGCCTGGGTGGAACCCCAAGACCAAGGAGCAGGACCGGAAGCGTGCCCGGGAGCTCTTGGCGGAGGCAGGGTACCCCACGGGCTTCAAGGCCACCGTCCTGGCCAGGGCGGGGCGGACGGGCTCCGCCGAATGGCTAGTGGGCGACCTCGCCGGACTCCTGGGCGAGGGGAATCTGCGCATCGCCGCCGTAGACAGCGCCACATACACCAACAGGATTTGCCAAGGCGACTTCGACTTGATCCAGCCCGTCAGTGCCGGCGTCATCGACCGCGACTCGCCAGAACTCCTGGCCGCAGGCTACAGCTCCAAGAACCGGTGCTCCTATGTGAAGCACAATGACGAAAAGGTGGACAAGGCCTTTGAGCGTATTGCTGCCACCCGCGACGACAAGGAGAGGGTCCGGCTGGCCCAGGAGTTGGAGCGGTACCTTTCCATCGAGACTTGGCTTGCTGTCAACATGTCCGTGGAGGCCGTGTACGTGGCCTACAAGAGCGAGGTGAACGGTTGGCCGGTGCCTCAGTGGAACCCGACCAACAATGGTGACTACGCCACTACCTGGCTCGCCAGGTAGTGCGAGAGGTGACATGCCCAAGCAGCGGATACGGTAGAAGGCCCGTTACCCTTAGGGGAGGTACGCGATGCTAGGGTGCAGAGGCTCCTTGAGGCTCATGGTCGTTGTGGCGGGCCTTTTCCTCATTGGCCTCGCTGCCGGCGCCTGCGGCGCCGCCGAGCAGCCCACCGCCACGCCCACCAGGCCACCTGTGGTGGCCGCCACGCCAACGACGGCCCCCACCGCCGCGCCCACCACTGTGCCCGCGGTCGTGGCCACACCCACCAGGGCTGCCACGGCCACCCCGACCCCGGCAGGCGTGCAGCCCAAGTACGGCGGCGTCGCCACTTTCGCTCACCGGGCCGACCCGGCACGATGGGACATCATGGCCTACTCCAGCTTGAACCTCACCCTGTTCATCGGGCCCATCTGGGGCAACGGGAACCTGACGAAGGAGTGCCGGGAGGACAACTTCCAGGTCTGCCCTGGTCTGGCGACGAGATGGGAGCCCAACGCCGATTTCACCCAGTGGACCTTCACTGTTCGGGATGGCGTCCTCTGGCATGATGGGACGCTCCTCACTGCCGAGGACGTCAAATGGTACATCGACCTCACCATTAATGGGGTAAAGGGTCCGAAAACCCGTCCGCCGTCCCTCTCTGCCGCCTATCTGGACAGCGTTGAGAAGGTCGAGGTCGTGGGGACCAACCAGGTCCGGTTCAACCTCAAGCAGTCCCAGGGCCTCTTCCCGACTATCCTCTCCGTGAGGAACCTGGAGATCATGCATCCCCGCCACCTCATGCAGCCCCAGATCGACAAGGGGAACGTAACAGTAGCTCCTAACGAGGTGGGCTACGTCGGGATGGGGCCCTTCAAATATGAGAAGTGGGACAAGGGGAGCGTCTTCCAGGTCCGCAGGTTCGACCGCTACTGGGAGAAGGATAAGCAGGGGCGCCAGCTTCCCTATCTGGATGGCGTTAACTACCCCATCATGACCGAGGCCTCCACCATCTTCGCCGCCTTCCGCGCCGGCAGGCTGGATCGCACGGCCGTGGGCACGCCCTACTACACGACCCCTGGGCAGCGCGAGACCCTCAACCGGGAGTTTGGCGACAAGGTGGCGCTTCGCACGTACCCGGGCTTCGGCAAGCTGATGGGCCTCAACGCCCGCCGGGCGCCCTTCAACGATGCGCGAGTGCGCCAGGCCGTGAGCCTGTCGCTGGACCGCCAGAGCTACATCGACGCCATCGAAAACGGCGACGGGGACATCGTGGGCGTCTGGACGGCCGACTCGCCCTACGCCAATCCGGACTACTTGACCTGGCCCGGGTGGAACCAGAAGACCAAGGAGCAGGACCGGAAGCGGGCCAAGGAGCTCCTGGCCGAGGCCGGCTATCCCAACGGGTTCAAGCTGAAGATCATGACGGGGACGCAGTACCTCAACTACAGCGAGTGGGCCCAGGCCCAGCTCGTTGGCCTGCTCGGCCAGGGCAACGTGGAGCTGGACGTGGTGGACTGGGTGGTCTTTTTGAAGCGCCTGTGCGACGGCGACTTCGCAGTCGCCAATCCCCTCGACAGCGGCGTGGACGCTCGGTTTTCCCCCGAGATCCTGGCCTCGGGCTACATCACGACCAACAAGTGCTCGTACATCCAGCACGACGATAAGAAGGTGGACGCGCTGTTCGTCGCCATGACCCGCACATCCGATCAGGCGGAGCGGGTCCGGCTGGGCCGGGAGCTGGAGCGGTACCTGTCCATCGAGTCGTGGCTGGCCTGGAACATCATGATAGAGAGGCGCTGGGTGGCCTACCGGGACTACGTGAAGGGCTGGCCGTCGCCCAAGTCGAGCCCGCAGTCCAACTCCGACTACGCCACCACCTGGCTGGACAAGTAGAACGAGCGCCGATGCGTTCCGAAAAGGCCAGGGTACCGCGACTCCGGGCGCCCTGGCCTTTTCGGTTGCTTGTGGCTGCGGTGGTGTGGCCCCTGGTCTTGACTTGACTCGGGGGGTGTGGTAGACATTGCATTAGTAGCTTGCCCTCGGCATTCCGGTTCGGTTTGTGGGGTACCTCCGTTGATGCAATCCCAGGCGAGCAAAAGAATGATAGGGACTACGTGGCCTACCGCAGCCACGTCAAGGGCTGGCCGGTGCCCCAGTGGACACCGGATAACAATGCAGAGTATGCTACCACGTGGTTGGACAGGTAGCAGGCGGAGCATAGGCTGCCAGGAAGGGGGAAGCCATGGTACGTTGGGCGTTCACGGTGGACCTGGAGCGGTGTGTGGGGTGCCAGAGCTGCGTCATCGCGTGCAAGGCGGAGAACGGCACGCCGCGGAACATCCATTGGATGAAGGTGTTGGAGCGGGAGGAGGGGGAGTTTCCCTACGCCAAGCGGACGTTCTCGCCCACGCGGTGCAATCACTGTGCGAACCCGCCGTGCGTGCAGGCTTGTCCCACCGGGGCGTTCGTGCAGCGGAAGGATGGGGTCGTGTGGGTGAACCAGGAAGCCTGCATCGGGTCCATGGCGTGCATGAGCGCGTGCCCCTACTACGTGCCGTACCGCTGGGACGGAGGGGAGGGGTACTTTGGGCAGCAGTTGACGCCTTACGAAGAGGTGAAGATGCGGGGGTTCAAGCGTGGCGCGGCGCAGAAGTGTCATTTCTGCTACCACAGGCTCGATGAGGGCAGACCCCCGGCGTGCGTGGAGTCGTGCCCTGCGGACGCGCTGAACTACGGGGACCTGGAGGACCCGGAGAGTGCGGTGAACGTGCTGCTGAGGCAGAAGAAGCACATTCAGCCCCGGGCGGAGCTAGGGACGAACCCTGGCTTGTACTATCTTACGGGGAAGGGCGGTGGCACCATCGGTGGTGGCGGCGATGGCCGCAGGTGAGACTCGCGGCATCTTGCTGGCTCGGCCCCTGACGGTGTCCTGGCCTAGCATCGGGCAAAGGAGGCGGCTGTGGCGCTAGATCTTCCTGCCTTGATGGAGCGGTTGTGGTCCGACTGGCGGGGCAAGCCCAAGGTCAAGGGCTTGGCCGATGCCAAGTTCATCCTGGACTACCAGGTCCAGCGCCACTGGGACTGGCGCGTGGCCTTCTATCTCTTTGGCGCGGGCACCAGCGCCGGCCTTATCTTCCTGGAGGTGCTCCTGCGCTGGCTGGACGTCCTGGAAAAGACGACGGCCCTGGTGGGCATGTGGATCGGGCTGACCCTCGCCCTCCTCTCTCTGGTGGCCCTCTTCGACCACCTGGGACCGCGGGCCCGCTGGCGGTTCTGGTATGCCATCCGCAACCCCAGGACGAGCTGGATCAGCCGCGGCTTCTTCATCGTGGCGGTGCTGGTCCTCTTGCGCATCGTGGTGCTTCTCCCCTCTGTCCCCGGGCTTGGCGGGCTACCGTGGGGCGAGGACACCGTGGGGGGGAACGTCCTGCGGGCGGTAGTGTTGCTTTTCGCCCTGGGCTTCATGGCCTACAGCGGGCTGGTGCTCTCCTCCTGGGCTGCCATCGCTTTCTGGAACACCCCCATGCTCCCGGTCCTGTACATGGGCTACTCCTTCCTGGGAGGCATGGCGGCCCTCCCCCTTATCGCCCTCGTCACCGGGGGGTCTGCGGAAGTGGAGACCCTGGGCGGTACCCTGTGGCCCTGGGTCCTGGGCCTCCTCCTGGGCAACGGTTTGGCCCTCCTCCTCTATGTCTGGGGGATGGCTACCGGCATCCGCCCGGCGAGAGTATCGGTGCGCCTGATGGTCCGGGGACCTCAGCGTTGGAACTTCTGGGTTGGTGTGGCTGTCCTGGGCCTGGTGCTCCCCATCGTCATCGTCGCCCTGGAAGTCGGGGGGGTCATGGGGTCCGACGCCGTGGCGAACGTGCTCCTTGTCATTGCCAGCGCCGGCACCCTGGTGGGAGGGTACATCCTCCGCGAAGCCGTGTTGAAGGTTGGTGTTTATGGTCCTCCGGTCTGAGCGCCCAGCCAGCGCCTCCGGCCTAACGGTCGTCCAGGGCACCGTGGCCGTGAAGGTGGTGCTGATGGGCGAGCTCCGCCAGCTTGCCGGCAGGCGGGACTGGCACCTGGAGTTTCCCCAGGGGAGCACGGTGCGCACGCTGCTAAAGGAGCTGTCGTCCCGGTGCGGGACGGCCTTCGCCCAGCACGCCCTCACCCGGGAGGGAGACCCCCATCCTCATGTGGCAGTGTTCGTCAATGGCGAGGACATCCGGCAGCTTCAAGGCACCCGGACGGTCCTCACCGGAGGCCAGGTGGAGCTCTTCATGGTACCCATCAACGAGGGGGGCAATTGAAACCCCAAAGGAGGCGTCCATGACTACCAGCGTGGCGACACGTCCAGAGGCGAGTGAGTGGGTTCATACTGCCTGCGAGATGTGCTACATGGGCTGTGGCATCCTGGCCAGGGTGGAGAACGGCGTCGTCGTAGATCTGCGGGGCGACCCGGACAACTCCCAGACCAAGGGCAGGATCTGCGCCAAGGGCAAGGCCGGCATCATGAACCTTTACAACCCACACCGGGTCACCACGCCTCTTCGGCGCACGAACCCTGAGAAAGGGATCGGCGTGGACCCCCGCTGGAAGGAGATCTCCTGGGACGAGGCCATGGAGGAGATCGCTGAACACATGCGGCAGATCCGCCAGGACGACGCCCGCAAGCTCACCATTCAGCCCTGGACCCCCAACACCGACCTCTCCTCCTGGTTCGCGGCCTTCCGGGCGGCCTTTGGCACCCCCAACATCCACAGTGGCCACTCCCCCACCTGTGGGAAGGTGGTGCACCCCGTGGAGTACCTCTCCGGGGGCGGGTTCCATCAGCAGTCCGATTTCCACTACGCCTGGTACAGCATCCACGTGGGTTCTCAGATGGGTGTCGCCTCCCGCTCCTCCTACGTCCATCAGGTCGGCGATCTCGCCCAGGCCCGGGAGCGCGGGATGAAGCTGGTGGTGGTGGACCCCGTGGGGGGCTATGCGGCAAGCAAGGCCGACGAGTGGGTCCCCATCCGGCCCGGCACCGATGGCGCCTTCGGCCTAGGCATGCTCCACGTCCTGCTGAACGAGCTGAAGCTCTACGATGCCCAGTACCTGAAGCATCGCACCAACTCCCCCTACCTGGTGGGGCCCAGCGGAAAGTACGTGCGCGACCCCAGCACCGACAAGCCGCTCCTGCGCGACCTGCGGGACGGCGCTCTCAAGACCTACGACGACCCGAGCGTGGCGGACCCTGCCCTGGAGGGTGAGTTCGAAGCCCACGGGCAAAAGGCCCGCCCCGCCTTTGAGCTTCTGAAGTCCTTCGTTGCCCAGTACCCGCCCGAGCGCGTGGAAGAGATCACCACCATCCCCCCCAAGACCCTCCGCAGGGTCGCCCGGGAGTTCGGCGAGGCAGCCCGCATCGGGTCCACCATCCGGATCGATGGCGTAGAGCTGCCCTTCCGGCCTGTCTGCGTGGACTGGGCCAAAGGGCCCAGCGGCCACAAGCACGGCTGGAACAACGCCTGGCCCCTGAAGCTCCTCAACATCGTCATGGGGGCAGTGAACGTCCCCGGCGGCATCCTCAGCACCGGCGCCGTGGGTAAGTACCCCCAGCCCTTCGCTCCCGAGGGAGGGAAAGACGGCCTGCTGGAGCACCCTGGGGCGTCCCTGGGCCAGGCCCATCCCTCCGCCTTCCCGGGCCGGGACCCCATGCCCCCCACGCGGGGCGACATCTACGAGCTCTTCCCGGTAGCGGGGCATTCCAGCACCGCCATACCCCTGGTGGACCCTGACCCGCAGAAGTACGGCGTTCCCTACCGGACCGAGATGGTCCTCCACTCCCCCGGAAACCTGCTCCTGGGCGCCTGGGGCGACGCGAAGGTGTCCGAGCGCTTCTACCAGGACAAGTTCACCGTGGGCTTCGCTATCGAGATCAACGAGACCACCGAGATGGACGACGTTGTCCTGCCTTTTCCAACGTACCTGGAGCGAGACAACTTCGTCCCGGGCGGCCACCAGTTCGGCCTGGCCATCGCCGGGGACCCCGAGTGGCACTGGGCGGTCCGCCAGAAGGTGGCGGAGCCGCCTCCGGGGGTCCGGTCTACCCACGACGTGCTCCTGGACCTGGCCGAACGCGTGGGCGTTCTGGAGGACTTCTATCTGGTGCTGAGCCGGACGTGGGGACTCCGGGAGCCCCACCTCCTGGAGGAGGGTGGCCGCTACAACCACGAGGACGTCTTCGACCGCATCGCCCGGAGTTGGTTTGGGGAAGAGCACGGCTGGGCGTGGTTCAAGGAGCACGGCAGCCTGCCCATCCCCCGAGACGTCGAGGAGCGGTACCCGGGCCCCTTCCTGAACGCTCGCCTGCCTGTCTATCTGGAGCACTTTCTTGAACGGGGGGAGCAGCTCCAGGAGGTGACCGCCGAGATGGGCATCCCCTGGGACACCTCCGACTACGCGGCTATTCCCGAGTGGAAACCGTGTGATGCCTTTGAAAGGATGAAGCGGGGCGAGTGCGACGCCATTGGCGTCCACTACAAGCTGCCCTACGTCAACGGCTCCTACGGGGCCGCCAACCCCTGGATCGACGAGCTGTGCGAGCGCAACCCCTACGCCTACGCGGTCCTCATCAACACCCGGCTGGCGCAGCGTAAGGGCATCGGCGACGGCGATGCCGTCTGGCTGGAATCGCCGGTGAAGAAGGTCAAGGCCATCGCCAAAGTCACCCAGTGCGTCCACCCGGAGGTGGTCGGCATCGCTGGCCATTTCGGCCACTGGGCCCAGGGCAAGCCCATCTCCCGGGGCAAGGGGGTGAACTTCAACACCCTCCTCCCCCACGACATGGAGCACCTGGACATGATCACTACTGCCCTGGACCACTGCGTGCCCCTCAAGGTCTCCAAGGCCTGAGCGGTTGCATCCGGGAGCGCACGTTGCTTGCATTACCTGGCAACAAGAGGTATCCACACCGTGGCTGTCCCCCCTGAGCCTGCCGATACTGTCGCCGGCTCCAGGATTGCCGCGGACGTTGTCACCGTGAAAGTGGTGCTGATGGGCGAGCTGCGCCGGTGGGCAGGGGGGAAGCGGGAGGTGGAGGTACAGATGCCCGTCGGGAGCACCTTGCAGGCCCTCGCCGGCAGGGTGGCCGCCCTCTGTGGGCCCGGCTTCGCCCAGCGGGCCCTGACCAAGGAGGGCGCCTGGCAGCCGCATGTCGCCGTGTTCATCAACGGCGTGCAGATGGGCGAGCTGGAAGGGACCAAGACCGTCCTCTCCGGTGGCCAGGTAGAGCTCATGCTCTTGCCTACCTACGAGGGCGGCTAGCCAGCTTCCAGATGGGAATGCCCATGGTCACCCTCCTGAGGGGAAGGGATACCCGGCCCCAGACGGTCCACCGGCCCGGGGGCGAGCGGCACGAGTCGCCCACCGCCGAGTGGGTTCCCACCACCTGCCGCATGTGCCTGGTGGGCTGTGGCATCCTGGTCAAGGTGGAGAACGGGCGGGTGGCCAACGTCATCGGCAACCCCGACACCCCCAAGAACCGGGGCCGCATGTGCGCCAAGGGGAAGTCGGGGATCATGAACCACTACAACGTGAACCGGGTGACCACGCCGCTCAAGAGGACGAACCCGGAGAAGGGGATCGGCGTGGACCCGGGCTGGCAGCCCATTTCCTGGGAGGAGGCCATAGAGACGGTCTCCGCCAAGCTCCGGCAGGTCATCGCCGACGACCCCCGCAAGCTCTACGTCCAGACCTGGGGCCTCCATGACCTCCGCACGCTCTTGGGGGTGCTCACCACCGTCGTTGGCTCTCCCTACCATCAGACGGGCATCTCCGGCACCTGCGGCAAGACCATTCACTCCATCCAGTTCCTCACCGCAGGAGGCCTCCACCAGGAGCCGGACTTCGCCCACTGCAACTACCTCATCGACTGCGGGACCCAGATTGGCGTGGCCACCCGAGAGGGGTTCAACCACCAGGTGCCCGACTGCGCCCGGGCCAGGGAGCGGGGCATGAAGCTGGTGGTGGTGGACCCCATCGGCAACAACGCCGCCGCCAAGGCCGACGAGTGGCTGCCCATCCGCCCGGGGACGGATGCGGCCTTTGGCTTGGGGATGCTGAACGTGCTCCTGAACGAGGTGAAGATCTACGACGTGGAGTTCCTGAAGCACCACACCAACGCCGGCTACCTGGCGGGGCCCAACAAGAAGTACGTGCGCGACCAGGCCACCCGGAAGCCCCTCCTGTACGACCTGAGCGACGGCGTGGTGAAGGCCTACGACGACGCGACGCTCGCGGACCCTGCCCTGGAGGGGGAGTACGTGGTGCAAGGGGAGAGGGCGAGGCCCGCCTTCGTGCTGTTGAAGGAGCGGGCGGCCCAGTACCCGCCGGAGCGGGTGGAGGAGATCACGTCCATACCGGCGGCGACGCTGCGGCGCATCGCCAGGGAGTTTGGGGAGGCGGCCCGAGTGGGGGCCATGGCCACCATAGATGGCGTGGAGGTCCCCTACCGGCCAGTGGCTCTGGAGTGGTGCCGCGGGCCGCAGGGGCACAAGCACGCCTGGCACCACACCTGGGCGCTGCACCTGGTGAACCTGGTGCTGGGGGCCATCAACGTCGTCGGGAGCCTCCACAGCACCGACACCGCCAAGAACTGGCCGGTGAGGAACTGGCCCGAGGCGGGGGAAGACGGTCTCCTCATGAGCGGCGGCCACATCGGCCGCGGGTATGGCAACAACTCTGCCTTCCCCGGACGTCCCGCCCACAAGCCGGAGCGGTGCGACCTCTTCGAGCTTTTCCCCGTGGCCCGTCACACGAGGACCTTCGTTCCCGAGGTGGCCAGGCACCCGGACAAGTACGGCATCGTCCAACGGGTGGAGCTGGTCATTCACAGCCCGGGCAACCAGATCATGGGGGGCTGGGGCGAACTCCAGGCCGTGGCCGACTGGTACCGGAGCGTGGACCTCGTGGTGGGATTCGCCGTCGAGCTCAACGAGACCCACGAGCTGGACGACGTCGTTCTGCCGGCCCCTACCTATCTGGAGGAGGACAGTTTCACCGGCACCCACGGCGACGACTCGCCCGTATCCGGCGAGGCGGTCGGCTTCCACCAGATTCAGCAGAAGGTGGTGCCTCCGCCCGAGGGGGTCCGCGACCCGGTGGACGTGCTGCTGGAGGTCTACCACCGCGCGGGCATCCTGGACGAGACCCACCCGGTGATGAACCGCGTCTTCGGCCTCAAGGCCCCGTACCTGCTGGAGCCGGGCAAGCGCTATTCCCACGAGGAGCTCCTGGACAGGCAGTTCAAGAGCCGCTATGGGGAGGAGTTCGGTTGGGGCTGGTTCAAGGAGCACGGCGTCCTGGTCCACAAGCGCGACGTGGACGAGCGCTACCCGGGCCGCTTCCTCAAGGCCCGCGTTCCCGTGTACCTGGAGCACTTCGTGGAGCGGGGCGAGGAGGTGGAGGCGGTGGTAGGGGAGATGGGGCTCTCCTGGGACCTTTCGGAGTATGACCCGCTGCCCGAGTGGAGGTCGTGCGAGCCCTTTGTACAGCTCCAGAAAGGCGAGATCGACGCCATAGGGGTGCATTACAAGCTGCCGTACACCTACGGTGCCCAGGGGAATGCCAACCCCTGGATCGATGAGCTGTGCGAGAGGCTGCCGCACTCCTACGGGGTGCTCATCCACGAGGCGTTGGCCAGGAGGAAGGGGATCAAAGACGGGGACGCCGTGTGGCTGGAGTCGCCGGTGCGGAGGGTGAAGGCGGTAGCGCGGGTGACGCAGATGGTGCATCCTGAGGTGGTGGGCATTGCGGGCCACGCGGGCCACTGGGCCCAGGGCAAGCCTCTCTCGCGGGGCAAGGGGGTGAACTTCAATAGCCTGCTCCCCTATGGCCCCGAGAAGATGGACGTCATCTCCACGGCCCTGGACCACTGCGCCCCCCTCAAGGTGTCCAGGGCGTAGCCCATGATCTCTGGCGGGCCATGAGCGAGAAAGAGCGGGCTGATTGGGTGCGCCGGTGGGCGGAGGGCGACTACCCCGCCCGCGAGGAGCCTTCGTCCCTGTTGGTGGCCTGGGCGAAGCGGTTGCCCAGAGGGCGGGCCCTGGAGATCGCCTGCGGGAACGGGCGCAACGCCCTCTACCTTGCGGGACTGGGCTTCACCGTGGACGCCGTGGACATCGCGGCCCCAGCATTGAAGCTGGCCCGCCAGGCCGCCCGGAAGCGCCGGCTCGCCGTCAAGTTCATCGAGGCCGACCTGGATGAGCACCCGCTGCCCGCAGAGGCCTACGACCTCATCACCACCAGCTTTTTCATCAACCGCAACCTGGTCCCGCGCCTGAAAGACGCCCTCAAGCCCGGGGGCTTCGTCATCCACGAGCACCACTACTTGACCGACGTCGACGTCGGCGGCCCCACGGACCGGGGCTGGCGCATGCGCCCCAACGAGCTCCTCCATCTTTTCCTGGACTTCCGGGTGCGCTCCTTCTGGGAAGGCCTGGAGCACGAGCGAGGTCGCCTCATCGCTATAGAGCGTCTTGTAGCCCAGAAGCCACCGGCGTCCTGGGAACCTCCGGCGGAAGGCCCAGGGGATTCCCAGGGGTAGGCCGCTGGAGTCCCTTGCTTCGGCGGGAGGGCCATCCCAGGCTGCCCGCATGAAGCGCCATCCGGGCGGCCGTACGCTCATGCAGGACCCCACCATGGTCGAGCCTCCTGAAGGTCTCGCCGGGCTGCTCCGGCGTCACCAGCGCGCTATGGGACTTCCTGTGCGGACCTTCGCTGCAAGGTTGGGAGTCAGCACCAGCGGGGCGGCTCGCCTGCTGCGTGGGGAGCCAGCGCCGCAGGGCGCCGTGCGGGCCGCCTGTGACTACCTGGCGCGGTTGCCCCTCCTCCCGGACCCGCCGCCTGGCGTCGTGCCCCTGCGGGATATGGATGCCCTGGTGCTGGCCGGGGGTGAAAGCAGCCGCATGGGTGCCGCCAAGCCGCTTCTTCCTTTCGGGGAGACGACCCTTGTGGGCACCGTGGTGGCCCGGCTGCGGCCCTTCTTCCGGCGGGTCCTGGTGGTCTCCCGGGAGCCTGGTCAGGCGGCAGGCGTCACGGCCGATGCGGTCACCGACGGCCGGGAGGAGCGCGGCCCCCTCGTCGGCCTGGTGGCCGGCCTCCGGGCGAGTGGCGCCGCCTGGTGCTTTGCCGTGGGGTGCGACATGCCGTCCCTGGACATTTCCGTCATTGGGCTCATGGCCAGCCACATCGGGGCCTCGGAGCCGGGCAACGTTGTCGTGGCCCACGTGGGCGGCAGGCTCCAGACCCTCCATGCCTTCTACGGGAGAACGTGCCTCCGCCTCGGCGAGACGCTCGTGGGGGAGGGGAACACCAGCTTGCGCGCCCTCTTCCCCCGCTGTTCCGTGCTCACCGTGGCTGCTGACTTGCTCCGTGCCCTGGACCCGGGGCTGCAGTCCTTCCGGGACATCGATACCCCTGCCGACCTGGAGGCGGCCCGTCAAGCTGCCGGGCTGTCCTCGCGAGAAGGAGCATAGCGCTATGAAGCTACCCGTCGTTGCTGTTGTTGGCTGGTCCGATGCCGGCAAGACCCGCGTCGCCTCAGGCCTGGTCGAGGCCTTCACCGCCCGGGGCCTCCGGGTCGCTGCCATCAAGCACGCCGCCCACGGCATGCAGCCGGACCGTCCGGGCAGCGATACCGACCGTCTCCACCGCGCCGGTGCCAGGGTCACCATCGGCAGCGCCCCAGGCGAACGCTTCGTTCGTACTCGTCCGGAGGGCGAGGCCACCCTGGAGCAGCTCACCGCCGAGCTGGCCGGGCAGGTGGACATCGTCGTGGCGGAGGGCTTCAAGCAGGCCCAGGCCCCCCAGGTCCTCGTCCTGGGAGGGCAAGGCCCGGAGCTACCGCTGGACCCGGTCATCGCCGTCGTGGGCGAGGGCCAGCGGCCCGAGGGGTTCCCCGCCTACGGCTTCTCCCAGATGGAGGAGCTGGCGGACCTCCTCTGCCAGCGCCTCCTGCGCCCCGACGAGGGCAGGCCCGCCGTCTCCATGCTCGTGGACGGGTTGCCAGTGAACTTGGGCGACTATCCGGAGCGTGTCCTGGTGGGCATCCTTCGGGGTTTCCTGGAGACCCTTCGGGCCATGCCGGATCGGCCCCGGGAAATACGCTTGATCATCGTCCAGAGGCCGCCTCCACCGGTGTAGCGGCAAGGCCCGCAACCTGGCTGAGCGCTGCCAGCCCTATCAGGCTGCGGAAAAACCCCTTCGACCTCCGATTTCATCGAGAGTCTCGATGCGCAAAACGCATCGGACATCCCCCTGTCCCCCTTCCTGGCCAGGAAGGGGGACAGGGCTCGCCCTCCACCCCCATGCACCAGCATTGCAGCGTACCTGCGACAGGCGACGGTAGCGAGTCGTGGGTCTGGGCCGTGCCCAGTGGGGGACACCCCCAGACCCCCGCCATCCCGACCCGTTGGGATGGACTCCCCCGAGACGCATTCCCGAACTACTTCTAGGCCGGGACGGTGGCGCTCGGCGCCAGCTCGGTGACGCGCGCCGTCCCCATCGTTTCGCTCCCCTCCCCGACCACCTGCAGCTCCGTGCCCGAGGAGGCGGAGGCCACGCGCACCAGCCCCAGGCCGATCCACGCCCCCGTGACGGGATGCTCCGCCGCTGACGTGACTACGCCTACCTCCTGGCCTTCTCGCTGGAGCACGGCCCGCTCCGGGACGGGGCCCTGCCCGAAGGCCAGGGCAACCAGGCGCCGCTGGACCTTCTTGTAGGTGTCCAATCGGAGGATGACCTCCTGGCCGACGTAGCATCCCTTCTCGAAGTGAATGTACCCCTGGAGGTTGACCTCCCAGGGGTTCACCTCCTCGCTCAGCTCCCAGCCGTGGCGGGGGATGCCCGCTTCCACCCGGGCCCCGTTGTAGGCGCGCTCGCCGACGGGTGTGGCTCCGGCGGAGGCCAGGGCTGTCCACAGCGCCTCTCCCTGCTCGGCAGGGACTACCAGGTCGTAGGCGGGCCTGCCCAGCGGGTCGCTCCTGAGCAGCGCTGCCTCGACGCCGTCAACCACCACTGAAGCGCTGGTATACGGCTGCCACGCGCCAACTCGAACACCCGTAAGCGTCTCCACCACTGCCATCGCCTGGGGCCCCAGCAGCGTCGCCGTGCAGGTGGCTTCCGTGACATCCTGGAGCGTGACCTCTTCCAGGAAGGTGTACAGGTCGATCCACTCGGCCACGCGGCTGCGGGTCTGGGGGCTGGTGACCATGAGGAGATGGTCTGGCCTGGAGAACAGGTGGAGCAGGTCGATGACGCGGCCCTTGTTGGTGGTGAGGATGGTGCCCGCCCCGGTGCCAGGAGGCAGCACGTCCACCTTGTTGGTGGAGAGGCGGTTCAGCAGGTCCAGGGCGTCCCTGCCAGTGACCCGGAACCGACCCGTGAGCGACCGGTCCAGCAAGGCCACCCCTTCCCGGAGCGCCTGGTACTCCGTGGCCGGGTCCCCGAAGCTATCAGGCACCTGCCCATCGCCCACGTGGGTGAAGGTGGCGCCGGACTGCCGGTGCAGGTCGTACAGGGGACTTCTTCCGTTCAAACCAGACTCCCCGCGGACGGTGCTACACCGAGAAGGAGGTGCCACATCCGCAGGTGGTCTTGGCGTTGGGGTTGTGGAACTGGAACCCCTTCCCGTTGAGGCCGCCCGAGTAGTCGAGCGTCGTGCCCGCCAGGAAGACGTAGCTCTTCTTGTCCACCAGGATCGTGACGCCGTGCTCCTCAATGACCTTGTCGTTCTCGCGGGGCGCCGAGTCCAGGCCCAGGTCATAGGTGAGCCCGGAGCACCCGCCACCCTTGACGCCGACCCGAAGGGAGACGAGATCGCTCTCCTTCTTGCCCGTGAACTCCCGAACGTGCTTCGCCGCGTTCTCGGTGATGTGAATGGTCAAAGGCACAACCATGGTCTCCCCCCGCCCACAGCCACATTTAGAGCAAATGTATTGTATCCCCCAAGAAACAGCAGCGTCAAGTTGCCAGGGGCAGGGCACCTGGGCGTCTGCCTGGGGCCGCGTCCTACGGTGCTATAATGGCGTGCTGTGGTCAAGATTTACACCCGGCGGGGCGACGAAGGAGAGACGGGCCTCCTCTACGGCGGCCGCGTCTCCAAGGCCGACCCCCGCTGCGAGGCCTGCGGCAGTATCGATGAAGCGGTCTCGGCTCTGGGCCTCGCCCGCGCTCTGGCTGGCGACCCGAAGGTCAAGGCGGTCCTGAAGGAGGTACAGAGGAAGCTTTTTACCGTGGGGGCGGAGCTGGCCACGGACCCGTCGCAGTATGCTACCATGCAGCGCCACTTCAGCGTGGTCTCCTCACCCATGGTGGAAAGGCTCGAGCGCTGGATTGACGAGATGGAGGCGGAGGTACACCTCCCTCGCTCCTTCATCGTCCCGGGTGCATCGGCGGCCTCCTCCGCTCTGGACCTGGCGAGGACCATTCTCCGAAGGGCGGAGCGTCGCGTGGTAACGCTCAAGGAGGCAGGTCTCCTGGTGAATCCCGAGGTGCTGCGCTACGTCAACCGTCTCTCCGACCTGCTCTTCATGCTGGCGCGGTACGAGGATCGGTCCCTGCCTATGGAAACACTGTCGGGCGATGAAGGGTAGTGGGGTAGGGGATGCGCGGGGCTCGCCGCCGCCCAGTCGCAGTGGTCCCGTCCCGTAGGAAAGCAGGCCCCCCTTGAGAGCCGTGGAGCCGGAGATCGTCGTCGTGGACTATGGGGCAGGCAACCTGAGGAGCGTCGCCAAGGCCCTCGAGAGGCTCGGCGCGTCTCCAAGGGTGACGTCTGACCCTCGCGCGCTCTTGAGAGCCAGAGGTGTGGTGCTCCCAGGCGTTGGCTCCTCGGGCACCGCCATGGCTGCCCTGGAGGAGCGGCGGCTGGTGGAACCCTTGCGGGAGCTCATGGCCAGGGGGACCCCCTTCTTCGGCGTCTGCCTAGGGATGCAACTCCTCTTCCAGACATCGGAGGAGGACCCCAGGCCCTGCCTGGGCATCCTCCCCGGACGGGTGAGACGACTGCCAGGCGGGCTGAAGGTGCCTCACATGGGCTGGAACCAGGTCGCCCTCCTCCGGCCGCACCCGGTGTTCCAGGATGTGCCTTCGGGGTCCGAGTTCTACTTCGTGCATAGCTACTATGGTGAACCAGCGGACGCCTCCTTGGCCCTGGGTACCACCGACTACGGCGTCACCTTCTGCTCCGCCGTCGCCAGGGGGAACCTGGTTGCCACCCAGTTCCACCCGGAGAAGAGCGGCCCCACGGGCCTTCGGCTGTACGAGAATTTTCTGCGACTGCTGGTGCTCGAGGAGGCGAGGCCGCTACCATGGAGGTGATCCCGGCGATTGACCTGCGCCGCGGCCGGGTGGTCCGCCTGTACCAGGGCGATTTCCGCAGGCAGACCGTGTATGCTCAGGACCCGGTGGAGGTAGCCCTTCGCTGGCAGGAGCAAGGCGCGCCCCGGCTCCACGTGGTGGACCTGGACGGCGCCCGGTCCGGCCAACCGGCGAACCTGGAGGCCCTGAAGGCCCTGGCGCGGCGGGTGAGTATCCCCCTCCAGGTAGGTGGGGGGGTCCGCTCCCTGGAGGCGGCAAGGAAACTTGTGGCGCTGGGGGCAGAGCGCGTCGTCCTCGGGACATCAGCGGCGACGGACCCGGGCGTCGTCGAGGCCATCTGCCAGGCCCTGGGCAGGGAAGCGGTGATCGTGGGGATCGATACCAGAGAGGGAAGAGTGGCGGTAAAGGGGTGGTCCCAGACGCTCCCCGTGACCGCGGAGGAGCTGATGAAACGCATGGTGGGCCTGGGCGTGGGCAGGTTCGTGTGCACGGACATCCGAGCCGACGGCACCCTGGCGGGGCCCGACTTCCCCGCCGTGGCCGCCCTGGTGAAAGCGGTGGATGTGCCTGTCATCGCCTCGGGAGGCATCAGGTCCCTGGATGACCTGGACCGCCTGGCGGCCATCGGCGTCGAGGGAGCAGTGGTGGGCAAGGCCCTCTACGAGGGCACCGTGGAACTGCGGGAGGCCGTGGCACGGTTCGCTCCCCCAAAGCCCGCGCCGCCTGCCACGCGATGGGCCGCGCGACCCGGATGAAGCCCCCGTACGACGGAAGTGAGGAAACATGACGCAAGCGGAAAAGGCGGCGAAGGTCCAGAGGCTCCCACGGCCAGAGCACGTGGAGCGGCTGGACGTGCCCCGGCTCCTCTCCCTCTTGCCCCTGCGCCCCTACTTGAAGGTCGCCGACGTGGGCAGTGGCGCGGGGGTGTTCACGATACCCCTGGCCAAGACCCTCTGGGATGGCAAGGTGTACGCCCTGGACACCGAGCAGGAGTTCCTGGACACCCTTCAGGAGCGTGTCCGGGTGGCGCGCCTGGGCAACGTCGTTCCCGTGAAGATGGAGCCGGGGACGGTACCGGTGGAGTTGGGAAGCCTGGATGGCGCTCTCCTGGCCTGCATTCTTGTCCACACCGAGGAGCGGCCCGGCCTGCTGCAAGGCGTCGCAGCGGCGCTCCGGAAGGGAGGCTGGTGTGCTATCGTGGACTGGCGCGCCTCCGCCGATCCCTCGCAGGGGCCCCCGCCTCGGCAGCGCGTGCCTGAGGACGAGGTGCTCCGCATGTTGCGAGAGGCGGAACTGCGCATTACGTCGCACCGGGACCTGAACGACTACCACTACTTCATCCTCGCCCTCAAGTAGCCGTGCTCGCCAAACGGATCATCCCCTGTCTTGACGTAGATGCGGGCCGCGTGGTCAAGGGGGTGCGCTTCCTTGACCACCGGGACGCCGGAGACCCCGTGGAGCTGGCTGCTTTCTACGACCGCGAAGGGGCCGACGAGGTGGTCTTCTACGACATCTCCGCCTCCGCCCAGGGACGGGGCATCATGAGGGATGTCGTGGCCCGGACCGCCGAGCAACTCTTCATTCCCCTTGCCGTAGGAGGAGGTCTCCGGACCGTCCAGGACATGCGCCTCATGCTGAAGGCCGGCGCCGACAAGGTGTCCATCAACACGGCCGCGGTCCAGAACCCCGACCTCATCGGCCAGGGGGCCGCGGCTTTTGGCCGCCAGTGCATCGTCCTGGGCATGGACACCCTCCGGGTACCGGGCAGCTCGCCTCCCCGGTGGGAGGTGCGCACCCACACCGGTCGTGGCGGAGGGCGTCCCACGGGGCTGGACGCTGTGGAGTGGGCGGTGCGTGCCGTGGAGCTGGGAGCGGGAGAGATCGTGGTGAACAGCATGGACGCCGACGGCACCCAGCAGGGCTACGACCTGGACCTGCTCCGGGCGGTCTCCCGGGCGGTATCGGTCCCGGTGGTGGCCAGCGGCGGCGCGGGCGACCTGGAGCACCTCTACCAGGCTATTGCCCTGGGTGAAGCTGATGCCGTGCTGGCGGCCAGCATCTTCCATTTCCGGCTCTACTCCATCGCCCAGGCCAAGGAGTACCTGGCCCAGCGAGGCGTGCCGGTGCGGCGCGTGCCTGTGCCCTCCGGGGATCGGTAGCAGCCGCATGCCGCCCTTCGCCGCCGTTGTCTTCGACCTTTATGAGACCCTCGTGTACAACAACGCCACCCTCTGGACCCAGACCTTCGAAGAGGTCTGCCGGGAGCAGGAGCTCCCCCTGAGCGGGCAGGAGCTCTTCACGCGGTGGCGTTCCCTGGAGGCCCAGTTCCGCCGCCAGCGGCTGAACCTGCTCCACCCTGACCAGTCCCCACCCTTCCAGACGTACGAGGAGGCCTGGCGCTCCTGCTTCGAGCGCGTCTTCACCGACCTGGGTCGTGGGGATGCCTCCTCCGCCGCCCGGCGCTCGGTGCAGGCCCTGGGCTGCCGCGACGCCTATCCCGATGCCGCCATCGCCCTGGGCCGCCTGAGGAACGTCCCCGGGCTCCGCCTGGGCCTCCTCTCCAATGCCGACAATGCGTACCTGGAGCCGCTGCTCCAGCGCCACGGCTGGCAGTTCGACAGCGTCCTCTCCTCCGAGTCGGCCCGCGCCTACAAGCCCCACCCCACGGGGTTCCGTCGCATCCTGGGGATGCTGGGGATCGAGGCCACGGAGGCGCTCTTCGTTGGCGACTCTCAGTTCGACGACGTCCAGGGAGCACGCGGCGTGGGGGTCCCTGTGGCCTGGCTGAACCGCCGGGGCGCGCCCCCGGACCCCTCCTTACCCCCCCCCGACTACGAGGTGAAAAGTCTCCTGGAGGTGCTGCCTCTGCTGGGCCTTGCCGAGGGCACGCCGTCGGCGCTGTCCCGGAAGGGGTCCGGAGAGGGATAGCCCCCGGTACGTCTCGAAGAGTCTTCGACTCAGGTTCCAAGCCCCGCGCCCTAGCAGGGCGCGGGTGACAAGCAGGGAGTGAGGGTCCCATGGGTGCCATCAAGCTCGACCAGCAGGGGCTCGTCCCCGCCATCGTTCAGGACATCAACACCAGGGAGGTGCTGATGCTGGGGTACGTGAGCCCCGGCTCCCTCAGGCGCACCATGGAAGGGGGCCAGGTATGGTTCTACAGCCGAAGTCGCGAGGACCTCTGGCACAAGGGAGAGGTCTCCAGCCACTTTCTCGACCTCAAGGCGGCCCATGTGGACTGCGATGGCGATGCCCTCCTGTTCCAGGTGGCACCCACGGGCCCCGCCTGCCACACCGGCAATACCTCCTGCTTCTTCTCTCGCCTCGAGGGCGCCGAGGAGTTCCAGCGGGAGGAGCGCGGCCCCGGCATCCTGGAGGAGCTCTTCGCCGTGATCCGGGACCGCCAGCGGGACCTCCCCCAGGGAAGCTACACGGCGGACCTCCTGCGGGCGGGCGTCGGGCGGGTGGCCCAGAAGGTGATCGAGGAGGCGGGCGAAACCGCCATCGCCGCATCTCAGGGCGACAAAGGGCAGGTGCCCCTGGAGGTGGCGGACCTCTTCTACCACGCGCTTGTGCTCCTGGCCGCCGCCGGCTGCCCTCCCGAGGCCGTCTGGCAGGAGCTTCGGGCCAGGCGCAAGGGGTAGCCCAGAGGCCAGCCAAACTCGGGAATCCCTGGATAGTTGTTCGCGGCGACCTTGCGCAGGAGGAGCAGCTACGTGAGCCTCAGCCAAAGGACTTTCGACCGGTCTGACCTTTCATTCACTGGCCGAGTCTCAGGCTGGAGCGCCCGCCACCGATGGCCCGTCGTTGGGGGAACCATCGCCCTTCTTGTTGGGGCGTTCTTCCTGGTGAGCGCCCTTGGGGTCGAGACCAGCCAGGTGTTCGGTGCCGGCGACGCCCAACGCGGTCAGCAGCTCGTCGAGGACAGGTTCGCTGAGTTCCAGCCTACCGCCGAGATCATCGTGTTCAGCAACCCTGACCTCGACGTGGCCGATCCGGCCTATCAGGCCGTGGTCGAGGCCCTGGTGCAGGAGCTACGAGGCCTGGAACGCGTGGCGACGGTCGTGAGCTTCTACGACACCGGCCTTCCGTTCATGGTGTCGAATGACCGACGGGTGCTGATGGCCCGGCTGCTGTTCGAGCCCGAGAGGTTCCAGACCCTGAGCGAAGAGTACATCGGCCCGGTGATCGATGCAGTCGCCAGCGCCCGACTGGCTGCTGCCCCGCAGGGGTTCGAGATCGAGATCGTCGGAGCGGTATCTGCAGGAAAGGCGTTCGAGACGATCGTGAACGAGGACTTCTCCAAGATTCTGGTGATCACGCTTGCAGGCGGGTTCTTAATCATGGTGCTAGCCTTCCGTGCGGTCGTCGCCGCACTGGTACCGCTCGTCATGGCCATCACCGCTATCTTCATGGCCGTCGGTGCGGCCGTGGTACTCAGCCGTGTGGAGCCGCTGAATATCTACTACTACGAGATGATCATGCTGATCGGGCTGGCGGTGGGTATCGACTACAGCCTGTTCATCGTCAACCGCTTCCGGGAGGAGAGGGCGGCGGGGCACTCCCGGCAGGAGGCGATCGAAGTTTGTAGCAGCACGACGGGACGCGCAGTGTTCTACGCGGGCATCACCGTGTTCATCTCGTTGGCTGGCTTGCTGCTGACTGGCGATTCGCTTTTCTACGGCCTCGGCCTCGGTGCAATGATCGTCGTCTTGCTCACAATCATCGCATCGCTGACGCTCCTCCCCGCGCTGCTCTCCCTGCTGGGAGACCGGGTGAACTGGCTACGGATTCCAGGCCTCGGACGTCCGTCGACAGGAGGTGGAGTCTGGGGCACCATCACCGATTCGGTGCTGGCCCGCCCTGCGGTCTTCGCGGGCGTGTCGCTGATTGCCCTGATCGCGCTGTCTCTGCCATTGTTCTCGCTCCACATCGGCTCGCAGCCCAACACCAGCGAGAACATTCCCGAGGGGGTCGAGGTCAAACGCGGTTTCGAGCTGATCGAGCAGAACTTCACGCTGGGAGAGACCAATCCGCTATACGTGATCGTGGACCCGGGCATGGACGGAAACGTGGCGGATCAGGGGACACAGGAGTCAGTAGCGGAGCTGATCGAGGCACTGACCCAGAGACCAGATACGTTCGCGCTGCCCTTCGGCACCCAGCAAAACCGCGCGGGCAACCTCCTCGCCATCACCGTGCCCCTGGCGGAGGGCGCGGACGAGAGGCGACAGTCCGATGCCATACGTCTCCTGCGCTCCGAGCTGATTCCGGCCTCATTCTCAAGCACAGGCATCAACGCCCTGGTCTCGGGCGGCCCAGCATACACTGTGGACGCTCGGGATAACGTCAAGGCGAAATCTCCGATCGTCTTCACCTTCGTGCTCGGGCTGGCGTTCCTGCTCCTACTACTAATGTTCCGCTCCATCGTCATACCGGTCAAGGCGATTATCCTGAACCTTCTGTCGGTGGGGGCCGCGTACGGAGTGTTGGTGCTGATCTTCCAGGAAGGGCTTGGAGCGGGGTTGCTGGACTTCCGGGCAGGCGTCATCGAGATATTCATGCCGCTGTTCCTCTTCGCTGTCCTCTTCGGCTTGTCGATGGACTATCACATGTTGGTGCTGAACCGAGTAAAGGAGGCCTATGATCATGGCCATGACAACGCAACGTCGGTGTCAATGGGCATCAAAGCTACTGCCGTCTTGATAACCAGCGCGGCCCTCATCATGGTATTGGTATTCGGCGCGTTCGCCACGGCCAGGGTGATCATCTTCAAGCAGATTGGCGTTGGCCTCGGGGTGGCCATCCTTTTCGACGCAACGGTAATTCGGGCGGTGTTGCTGCCCGCCAGCATGAAGCTGCTGGGTGACTGGAACTGGTACCTGCCATCCTGGCTCGAGTGGCTGCCGAGGGTCTCCCCAGAGGGCGAGCGCGGGGCCGGGGCGGTCGCAAGCGACTAGAACCTGTCTCAAAACTCCTTACTGGGGG
>JACQOS010000197.1 GCA_016202425.1 Chloroflexota bacterium | reverse complement strand
TGTGAGGGCTGCGGCCCTTTCGTTGACACGCCTATTTCAGCGGGACATAATGAGCCATCCGTCTCCCCGAAGCCAGTAGGCCCACATCGAGAGGAAGGTACAGGGAACCTAAGGTTCCCTGTCGGGGTGCTAGGTCCGATGAAGCTTCGCTCATCGAGACTCTCGACAAAGTCGGAGGGGATGGTCGAAAGGGTTTTTCAACACCCTGTTAGAACACCGCGATCGGGTTCACGGGGGAGCCGGTGCCCCCTGCGATGGGTAGCGGGGCCACCAGCAGCATGAACTCGTAGCGGCCCTCCGCGGCGCAGGCCCGGGCCAGCGGTTCCAGCAGCGCATTGTCGATGACGGCCATGCCGTAGGCCCAGATAACGGGGTGGACGGAAAAGGGGAGGTCGTGCATGTCCCACACCAGCACGGCGACGTCATGGTCGCGGAGGAAAGACATGCAGGAGGCATGCAGCCCGGGCCTGGTGGGCGGGCGCCAGTCGGGGTTGGCGGCCAGCCAGGCCTCGCGGCCGCCGTAGACCATGAGGGCATCGCCCGGCTGGAGGACCACCCGCTGGCGCTGGAGGACATCTTCCAGCTCCCAGCCGTGGATGGGACGGTCCTGCGTCACGTAGGGCTCGCCCCTGTGCCTGGGGACGTCCAGGAAGACACCCCGCGTGATGATGCCGTTGCGCCATTGCTCGATGCCGCCCCAGCGGCTCCCTTCTCCGGTGAGCTCTTTGGCGGGGTCTCGCCCGTTCCACATACCGTCTTCGCCCCACTGATGGCACAGGGCGTCGATGTGCGTGGCGGCGAACCCGTGGCAGGCGATGCCCAGGTAGTCCACGGAGGCGCCGCCCTTGCCCACGGGGAGCCAGCGGACCCAGTGCTGGGCGGGGAACGGGTTCGTCGGTCCCGGACCCTTGGGAAAGTCGCGGCTGAGGGAGACGGCGCGACCGGTCTTCACCAGAGCGGCCGCAGCGACCCGTTTCTGAGGAGAGACGAGGTTGATGGCCCCTGCCTGGTCATCCGGCCCCCAGCGGCCCCAGTTCCTCCGCTCTTTCAGGTAGGAGTGCACCTCCCTCTGGCTCGGCAGGGGACGTCTGGCCATTGGGCACCTCCTGGGCGGGGCCCGGCCCTGGGGCCCCCATTGCCCCATTGTACGGGGAGGTCGGAGGCCGTCAAGGGCAGGGGCCGCGGCCTAGTATCTAATGACGTGAATCCGCGTAGACATGTCATACTTCAAGTCCCGCTCATCCTGAGCACCGTCGAAGGACATGAGCGGGACTTTTCCTCCGCTCGTATGGTTCGACAAGCTTGCTTGTTATTATACGCATCAATCAGCAAGGCCCCAGGGCGACCCTAGGGGTCTGTGCGCTTACCGCTGCCGCTGCCCGGCCGGGCAGGGCGCATCTTGAACAAAGCTTTCCAAAGGAACACTCGGAAGGATTCCCTTTTAGCAACACGGGCCAGTTCGAGTCAACAATGGTGGACCACCGTGGTTGCCATGGGCACCTCTCTGGGCATGAACGTGGCGTCATTGTACTTGAGGGCACGGCTGTGGCATAGTGCCAGCAGAACGCTGGGAACATTTCGCCCCCAGAATACGTATTATTTAGTGAAGACCTTCACAGGTGAAGGCGACGCGGGGAGCTCCCAATGAACGATGCGGAGGCAGTCGGGCTCTGCCAGGATGGCGACCATGAGGCGTTCCGCCATCTGGTGGAGCAGTACCAGCACGTGCTCTACGGCACCGCCTACCTCATGACCGCCAACCCCTCGGTGGCAGAGGAGTACGTGCAGGACGCCTTCTTATCGGCGTGGCGGGGGATCAACACCTTCGGAGTCGGGAGGCCGGTGAAGCCGTGGCTGGTGCGCATCCTGGTGAACACCGTCATCAGCGGGCGGAGGCGACGTTCGATTCAAACCGTGCCGGTGGACGACCCGGACAGCTTGCCGGATAACTTGAGTGAGGCCAGCGATGCCTTCCAGATGGCAGAACAGATTGAGGACCGCCTTCGCCTGCGCCAGGCGCTGGCGTCCCTGCCCAATGAGCACCGGCAGGTGGTCATGCTCAGGTACTTCACCGGGCTGTCCTTATCAGAAGTGGCGGATGTCCTGGGACGCCCAGAGGGCACAGTCAAGTCACGGCTCCATCGAGCCCTTGAGCGCCTCAAGGCCGAAATGAGGGAGTAGCCCAGGAAGCGGGGTGCAAGATGACGAACCAGGATATGTCCGACCAGGGGCTAGAGCAGAAGCTGCAAGCCTACTACGAGGCCGAAAGGCCACGGCTACAGGCGCCCGCCGACCTGTGGGCGAGAATCGAGGGCAAAATGAACAGGCAAACGACCACCGAAAACCGCATTCCCCTCTGGCGGAAACCGGTTTCCCCAGGGCGATGGAGGCCCATATACGCCTTCGCCGTCACGCTGGTGCTGCTGATAGGCGTTTCCGGGGCCTGGCTGTTCACGGCTGCGCCGTGGCAGGGCGGCGGGGCGTCGCGGCAGGAAGACGGGACAACCCAACTGGGCCGGATTTGGGGCCTGTCTGCGGCGTTGCTATCCAGAACAGATACGCCGAGTCCCAGGCCCGCCGCCGTGCCTACGCCTACACGCGCGCCCGCCCCCCGTACCGCACTAACGGGTAGCGCCGCCTATGACCAGAATACCGCCACCATCACCAGCGGCGCAGCAGAGGCGAAAGGTGCCCCAGGCCCCACCAGCGCGAGCGTCCTAGATACGGTGGACCGGCAGGTCATCTCGCAGGCCTCGATGTCCGTGGAGGTGGCCAACGTCCAGGCAAGCGTGCCCCAGGTGCGGGCCATCGCGGAGGGCCTGGGCGGGTTCGTAGAGCAGTTGTCTTTTTCCGGCGGCGCTGAGAAACAGCAGGCGACAATCACCATTCGCGTGCCCCAGCCGGACTTCTTCACGGCCCTGGAGCGCATCCAGGCGCTGGGCACGGTGCAGAGCCAGTCTCTAGGCTCCCAGGATGTAACCGAGCAGTTCATTGACCTAAAGGCGCGGCTGGAAAGCGCCCAGCGGGAGGAGTTGAGCCTCCTCAACCTGCTGGGCAAGGCAACCTCCGTCAGCGACATCCTGACCATCGAACGGGAGCTGTCCCGGGTCAGGTCGGACCTGGAGCGCTTCCAGGGCCAGTTGAACTTCATGGAACGGCGGGTTGACCTGGCCACGCTGACCGTCTCCCTGTTCCCGCCGGAGGCCAAGCAGACACAGCCGCCCTCCGGGAACCTGACCGTGGTAGTGCCGGACGTGTCGGGGTCCGTGGCCCGCGTCAGGTCGCTGGTGGCAGGCAAGGGTGAGATAGACCAGGTCTACCTGTCAGTGCAGATCGGCAAGGAGCGGGCCGAGCTGACCCTGCGGGTGTTTTCCAAGGAGTTTGGAGGGGTGCTGGCCTCGGTGGAGGGTCTGGGCAAGGTGAAGAGCAAAGAGGTGCGTGAGGGCGCTACAGGAGACGCTGACGCAAAGCCATCCGAGAAGCCGGACGCTTACCTGGCCGTGTCGTTGGTGGAAGAGGAGTCATCCCTGGTCCGGCGCATCATCGTCATTGGCGCGCCCATAGCAGGGGTAGTGCTCGTTGCCCTGCTGGCGTACCTGTTCTACAGGGCAGGACGGCGGCGTGGGCTGGCGGCGAAAACCTAGCAGCGGGCTGGAAAGGGGAGTCCATCCCGACGGGTCGGGATGGCGGGGTCTGGGGCCTGCCCTGAGCCTGCCGAAGGGGTGTCCCCCACTGGGCACTGCCCAGACCCACGACTTGCTACCATCTCCTGTCGTAGGTGCGCTGCAGTGGTGATGCATGTGGGTGCAGGGCGAAGACTCTTCGATGGGTGAGGGTTCCCCGAATAGTCTCTAGGTCGGCGTCGGCGCCAGGCCCAGGCGCTCCATAGTGCTGACGTAGTCGCGCACCATCTCCCCGGGGGTGTAGCGGGGCTCGTACCCCAGGTCGCCCCTGGCGAGGGCGATGTCCAGGACGCAGTAGTTGGTGGGCAGGTCTGGCGAAAGGAAGCTGGCGCCGGGACCGACCTGGATTTCCGCTTCCGGGAAACACGCCGTCACGGCTCGGGCGAAGTCCCGGAGGGTGATGCCGTAGCCGGTCCCGATGTGGTAGGCGGAGTGGCCGGGAGCTGGTGCCTGGAGAGCGTGGAGGATGCCCTGCGCGGCGTCGGCGTCGTAGACGGTATCGTTGGCCGCTTCGCCGCCCCGTGGGATTTGGGTGGGCCGGCCGAGCATGGCGTTCTCGATCATCCTGCTGTGGAAGACAAAGGGGCCGCCGTGCCGGAGCTTGCCCGGCCCCACGGTGGAGCCAAAGCGAAGGGCCACGAACTCCAGCCCGTAGCGTTGCTGGTAACGCCGCCCCAGGTACTCGCCCGCCAGCTTGGTGATGCCGTAGACGGTGGTGGGGCGGGTGGGGTAGTCCTCGGGCAGGGGTCGGTAGGTGGGGTGGCCGTAGTCCCCAGTGATGGGGCCGTAGACCGACTTGGTGCTGGTGTACACGACCCGCTTCACCCCATGCCGCCGGGCCGCCTCCAGGACGTTGACCATGCCCTCTACGTTGACGCGCACCGATTTCTGGGGGTCCTCCTCTTCCAGGAAAGCTCCCAGGTGGGCGATGTGCGTGATGCCAAACTCCTTGACCACCCGAGCCAACTCCTCTCCGTCGGTGACGTCGCCCTGCACCACGCGGACCCGGTCCACGATGTCCCGGACCATGGAGGTGTCCCCGCTCACGGTGAGCACCACCGGGTTGTGCCTCTGGCCCACCAGTTGGCGCGTCAGGAAGTGGCCCATGATCCCCGTGCCTCCGATGACGAGGTAGTTCGTCATAGCCCTCCTTGTGCCGGCAGGTCAGCGTCTACGCCGTGGCGCGGCGGTACACCCATGTCGCACCCGCCGTCAGCACGGCGGTCATCACGGCGAGCACATAGAGGCCCGGGAGGATCACCTCCCATGCCCATCCCTGAATGACGATAGCCCGCACGGCGACGACGACGTAGTCTACCGGGTTAAAGGTGACAGCGACCTTGAACCAGCCCGAAAGGTACTCCTTGGGCATGAAGGCGGTGGTGAGAAAGGCCAGGGGCATGAACAGGAGCCAGGACGACTGGGTTACCTGGGCGCTCTTGGTCTTGAGGGCGATGATGAGGCCAAGGCAGGTCCAGGCGATGCCGAAGACGGTGGCGATGACGATGGCCGCCAGGATGCCCACCACTCCTGTCTTGAAGGAGACCCCCAGGGCCAGGGCGAGGAGGACGATGATGACGACCTGGATCAGCGCCCGGGTGCCCCCTACCAGCAGGGTGCCGAAGAGGATGGCGAGGCGGTGGATGGGCGCGAGAAGCAGCTTGTCGAAATAGCCCGAGAGGATGTCCGTCAGCACCGCGAAGGCCATGTCGCTGCCGCTGAAGACCACCGTCATCACCAGCACCATGCCCGTCAGGTAGGCGTTGTAGTCGCCGGTCGGGAAAAGAGGGAGCTGCGTTACCTGGCCCAAGGGCGCCCCAAAAAAGAGGAAGACGAACGCCGAGCCCAGGACGGAGGAGACGACGGCCCAGGGCTGGCCGACCCAGATCTTCAGGTTGCGCAGGTAGAGGTAGTACGTCTCTCTCAGGAGAGCCACGGGCTACCTCTTCTTGAGTCCCAGGAAGGGACGGAGCGTCTGGCCGACCTCGTCTCCCTGAGCAGCCTCGAGGCGGATCTTCCGCCCGGTGTGCTTCAGGAACACGTCATCCAGGGTGGGCGCGGCCACGGAGAGGCTGGCTACCGAGATGCCGTTTTCCTTGAGCAGGTGCAGGATTTCGGGCACCACGGCGCCTCCATCCCGCACGCGCACGGTGATGGCGTCGCCGGGGGCTTCGACGGCGGAAGCGCCCACGCGCTCCTTCAGGATGGCTTCCGCCCGTGTCGCGGCAACCGCGCCTTTCTCACCGTCGGGGCCGAGGTTCAGCGTGACGACATCGCTCCCCACCTCCTCCTTGAGGGCCCGAGGCGACCCCTGGGCGACGATGTGCCCCAGGTCGATGATGGCGATGCTCTGGCAGAGCCGGTCGGCCTCCTCCATCAACTGGGTCGTCAGGAAGATGGTGATGCCCTGGCGGTTGAGCTGCTCCAGGTGCTCCCAGATGGCGAGGCGGCTCTGAGGGTCCAGGCCGGCCGTGGGCTCGTCCAGAAAGAGGATGGGAGGGCTGTGCATGAGGGCGGCCACCAGGTCGATGCGTCGGCGCATGCCTCCCGAGTAGGTGCCCACACGCTTTCCGGCGACGGAGGTCAGGCCCACCAGCTCCAGGAGTTCGTGGGCGCGGCGCCGGGCTTCCTGGCGAGAAAGCCCGTAGAGGAGACCCTGGAGCACCAGGAAGTCTCGGCCCGTGGCCAGGTCGTCCAGGCCCACCTCCTGCATGGCGAATCCAACGCTCCTGCGCACCGCCGTGGGGTCCCGGTCCACATCGTGGCCCGCCACCATGACGCGGCCCGAGGTCTTCTTGAGCAGGGTGGACAGCACCTTCATGGTGGTGCTCTTGCCGGCGCCGTTGGGGCCAAGAAAGCCGAAGAACTGTCCCGGGGCCACGGAGAAGTGGATGCCCGCCACCGCCCGGGTGCCACCGGGGTAGATTTTCACCAGGTCCTCAACGAGAATTGCCGCGCTGTCCGACACGGTCGCCTCCAGAACGGCTCCTCCGACGGGCGGCAAGAATAGCCAGGGTATCGGAAGATGTTACCATATGCACCTGCAAAGCGTCTCCTGGCACCGAGGAAGCGGGAGGGCCTTTCAATTGTCGGCTTCACCCCCTCTTTGACTCTCCCCCGTGCAACGGGGGAGAGAAATCCCTTCCCCCGCTCGCGGGGGAAGGTTAGGATGGGGGTGCAGGAGCCAGGGACTGCTCTTATGGATAACTGAAAGGCCCTGAGGAAGCGGGCGTCCGCTGGCGGGCCGGCAAGGGAGCGCTGAACGGTAGCGGAGCAGTACCGGGGAGGTGCCATGAACTACGGCCTAACGGTGAAACACCATCGCGGTGGGAAGCGCCTGGAGCTTCAGTGCTCCCACCACAACGGGCTGCTCTACGTGGTCCCTGCTGAGGGAAGCTGGGTGTGCGGTGAGGAGCACGTGCACGCCCACGCCCTGGCCGGGTTCTTCAAGGAGCTGGCGGCTCTCCGAGACCCACGGGTGAAGGAGCTGATGCGGCGCTGGGGCCTCTCCTTCCGCGAGCGGCCTCTAGAGCAGGAGGCGACAGGCGCGGCGCCCTCCCTGCCTGAGCAATCACGCTAGCTGCGGTTGCCTGGCCCATCCATGGTGAGCTTGAGGAGCCACGGGCGGACCCCACCAGGACTTGGAGGCTTATGGCTTGGAAGCGACTCTTGTTCCGGAGATGTGGGGTCCGTTGCCTTGACGCTCCGCATCCCTTCGCCTACACTGCCGCTGGTTCCAGAGGGCTACGAGTCGTCCCGGGATACCCGTGGGTGCTATGGTCGGCGTTGACGTCATTGCCAGGGCCAGGAAAGAGGGCCGAACGGTCCTGACGGAGGTGGAGTCCAAGGAGCTCCTCCGGGAGGCGGGCATTCCCGTGGTGGAGACCTCCCTGGCCCGCACCTCGCGGGAGGCGCTGGCGCACGCGGAGCGCCTGGGCTATCCGGTGGTCATGAAAATCGTTTCCCCGGACATCCTGCACCAGAGCGACGTTGGCGGCGTCCGGCTGGGAGTACGGAGCCAGGCGGAGGCCAGGCTTGCCTACCGGGAACTCCTAGCGGCTGCTGCCCGGGCCAACCCGGGGGCTATCCTGCACGGGGTGTCCGTCCAGCGCCAGGCCGCGCCGGGCGTGGAGGTCGTCGTGGGCATGGCCAAGGACCCGCAGTTCGGGCCGTTCCTGATGTTCGGCCTGGGGGGTGTCCTGGTGGAGGTGCTGAACGACGTGGCCTTCCGGCTAGTGCCCCTGGCGCGAAGGGATGCCCGAGCCATGGTCCGGGAGGTCAAGGGCTACCCGCTGCTGGCGGGCCACCGAGGCCAGCCGCCCGTGGACACGGTTGCCCTGGAGCAGGCGTTGCTGGCTCTCTCCCGGTTTGCGGAGGCCCATCCGGAAATCCGAGAGCTTGACCTCAACCCCGTGCTGGCCTACCCCCAGGGCGTGCTGGCGGTGGACGCCCGGGTTGTCCTGGAGGGGGCGTAGGCATGGAGTGGACCCAGGAGGAGATGGACCGCATATTCAACCCCCGCGTGGTGGCCGTGGTGGGGGCCAAGCGGGACACCGACTACACCTGGGTCCGGTCCGTCCTTCCTCTCAAGGGGAAAGTCTACTCGGTCCAGATCGACGAGCGGGAGATTCCCGGTATCCTGGAGCTGGGCATCCCCAACTACACCTGTCTCCAGGATGTCCCCGAGGCTGTGGACTACGTCATCGTGGCGGTGCCCCGTGCCGTGGCGCCGCGGGTCCTGGCCGACGCCATCGAGAAGCGGGTCGGCGGCATCATGTTCTTCACCGCAGGCTTCGCCGAGACGGGGACTGACGAGGGGGGTCGCCTCCAGGCCCTGCTGACGGAGATGGCCTCAAAGGCTGGCATGAAAGTGGTGGGGCCCAACTGCATGGGCATCTACAACCCGAAGGTTGGACTGCGCTTCTCAGAAAACCAGGCCCATGGGGAAGGCGGAAACGTGGGTTTCCTCTCCCAGAGCGGGACACAGGCCCACCTCCTGAGCACCGTCGGCTACAGCCACGGCCTCAGGATCAGCAAGGCGGTCAGCTTCGGCAACGGCATCGTCCTCCACGCCGCAGACTACCTGGAGTACCTGGGCCGCGACCCGGAAACCGAAGTCATCGGAGCCTACATCGAGGGCGTTCCCGACGGACGCCGCTTCTTCCGTGTCCTGCGGGACGTGGCGGCGAAGAAGCCGGTGGTGGTGTGGAAGGCGGGGCGGAGCCCGGAGGGCGCTCGGGCGGCCCGCTCGCACACCGCCTCCCTGGCCGCCTCCTCCAGGCTGTGGGATGCCGTGCTGCGACAGTGCGGCGCTATCCAGGTGGACGCTTTCGATGAGATGCTCGACGCGCTGAAGGCCCTGGCCTACATCAGGCCCACGGCAGACCGCAGGATGGGGCTGGTGGCCACCACGGGAGGCCAATCGGTCTCCATCACCGATGCCTTCGCTTCTGAAGGGCTTCTGGTGCCCGAACTCACGGCCAGGAGCTACCAGGAGTACGCCCAGTTCTTCAGCATCATCGGAGGAAGCTACCGCAACCCGCTGGACATGACCCCCAACTCCGGCACGCCGAAGCTCATCCGGCGCTGCCTGGATATCCTGGGCGCGGACGAGCACGTGGATGCCGTGGCCTACGATTTCAACCTGGGCCTGGCCACCAGGGAGAGGCAGGAGTTCTGGGAGGGGCTGGTGGCGGAGCTGGTGGGCTACAAGGACTCCTCGTCCAAGCCCTTCTTCGTTAGCATCACCGCGGGCCACCGGGAGGAGCAGGCCCTGCGCCTCCGCCAGCGCCTTGCCCAGGCCGGCATTGCCAGCTACCCCAGCTTTCCGCGTGCCGCAGCGGCCTTCCGGCGCCTGGTGGAGCACGCGGCGTTCCGGCGAGAGGTGGACGAGGCCGGCTGACCCTCTACTTGTCCAGCCAGGTGGTGGCGTAGTCCGCGTTGCCCGTCACGTGGGTGAGCGGCATGGCCCAGCCCTTGACGTAGCCTCGGTAGGCGGCCCAGCTCTTCTCGACGGCGATGTTGAGGGCCAGCCAGCTTTCGGTGGAGAGGTACCTTTCCACGTCTCGCATGAGCCTCGTCCGCTCCTCCTTGACGAAGCTGGAGGCAATCTGTGCGAAGAGTTGGTCCACCTTCTTGTCGTCGTGCTGGATGTAGGAGCACCGGTTGGTGGAGACGTACCCCCCTGCCACCGTCTCAGCAGAGTAGCGGGCCTCCACGCCGCTGCTCAGGGGGTTGACCAGCTCGAAGGCGCTGCGGCACAGCCGGTCGAAGAAGGTGGTGCTGTCCACGATCTCGATGCGCACGTTGCCCTGGCCCAGGAGACCGGCGAGCTGGGCCTGGGCCCACTCACCGTAGTTGATCCACGCTTGCCCCGTCAGGATGGTGACCTTGAACCCGTTGGGGTATCCTGCCTGGGCCAGCAGCTCCTGTGCGCGCTTGCGGTCCTGCGCTTTGGTCCTCGGGTTCCATCCCGGCCACTCCCTGAAGTCCGGGTTGGTATAGGGGGAGGTGGGCAACCAGACAGCCACCAGGTCGCCGTCTCCATCCTGGATGGCATCAATGTAGTCCTGCCGATCGAGCCAGAGGCTGATGGCCTGACGCACGCGGACGTCGTTGTAGGGGGCCTTGCGAGCGTTTATGCCCATGAGCTGGCCGGTAGGGGGATAGTTGGCGAACCACACCTTGTCGCCCAACTCCCGCTTCAGGGTGTCCATTTGGGGCCGGACGAGGAAATGGCCGCTTCCCAGCCCGGTGCGGTCGACTCTGCCCGTACGGAAGGCTGCCAGGACCGTGGACGACTCGCTGATGATGGGGTAGTCGATGCCGTCCAGGAAGGGGAGCTGGCGCCCCTTCTCGTCCTTTTCCCAATAGCGGTCGAACCTGCGGACCTGGAAGACGCTTCCCTTGTCGTAGCGGGCCACCTTGAAGGGCCCCGCGCTGACCCAGCCCACCTCGTTGGGGGCCACGCTCACGTTGCCCTTGTCCATCTGCGGCTTCATGAGGTGGCGGGGGTATGCCAGGTACGCCCATCGCTCCGTCAGCGGGGCGGGGTACTCCACCCGCGGTTCGCTCAGGACGATGCGCACCTTGTCCCGGTCCACCACCTCCACCTTCTCGATGGGGCCGAACTTCGCCGCGTCCTTTGATGGCTTCCGCCCGGAGAGCCCTTTGACCGTCAGGTCCAGCCACCACTTGATATCCTCGGCCGTCAGGGGCGTCCCATCGTGCCACACGACCCCCTGGCGGACCCGGAAGGTCCACTCCGTGAAGGTGGGGTTGGGTTCCCAGCTTTCCGCTAGGTAAGGACAGATCTCGAAGTTGTTCTCCCGGCACCGCGTGACGAGGGTGCCCGGGCCGGCGATGGGCGCCAGCAGGAGCGTCAGGTTCCGGTTGGTGTCCAGCAACAGGTCCCATGTGGTCGGGTCGCCGCGGTGGGCGAAGACGGCGATGCCCCCGTACTTTGGCTGCGGCCCCGCCGGGGTGGCCGTAGCAGCGGGAGCAGGGGTAGGCGACGCGACCACTCGTGGCGCGGGGCTCGGTGTGGCCACGGTGGTAGGCGTGGCTATAATGGCCGGGGCAGTGGTAGGCGTGGGCGGGGGCGTCGGCGGTTCCGCGGCGCCGCAGGCCTGGAGCGTGAGGGCCAGAGCCAGGACTCCCGTCAACGGCCCAAGGACCCGGATCGGGGTGGTTGCACGCTTTTTCATGGCTTACCCTACCGTTTCCACAGTCGTTTTCATGCCGGGGCCGCAGCAGGAGGCTACACCGGTTGCCCGCAGTCCGTCAAGAAGAGGCGGCGCAGGGTCTGCCAATCCGGTTCCGCTCGGTTTAGGTTGGTGTATAGTAACCGTAGAAAGGTGGTACCGCTATGCAACGGCAAGGAAGTCACACAAGACAGGAAGTGGAACAGCTTTGGCAAGAACGGGCGAATGAATGGCTTTCGCTGATGGCTACCCATTCCCAGGAAGTTGTTACGGAACAACTCCAAGTCCCCAAGTGGGTGTGGGATGCGGCTTCGGCGGTATTCAGCACACTTGGCAATACTCTCACCGAGGAAATAGCCGAAGAAGCCCAGAGGCAACTTATCAGTGGTTTCGCTGCTGTGTTGGCGTTCCTCGATACCGTCTATGGCCAAGAGACCCAATAGTCCTGACCCTGCTAAAAACAGGCGCCTACAGTGGTCACACCTGCCCACGCCGCACCTCCCGCCGCTCCGTTGGAATATACCCTTCACTCACAACGTCGTTCCATCCCTTGTATGGGAAACCCGCCTGAGCCACTTCGCCAGGTGTCTTACCGTCTAGCCCTTCATGCGGGCGGAAGAAGTTGTAATGCACAAGCCAACCACCCATGATTATCTTGGCCGTCTCGATGTTCTGCATCCCTCGCATGACCTTGGTACGCTGCTTGATTGTCCCGTGGAACCGTTCTATGAGATTGGTGTTTGGGTGAATCTTGAATCCCTTGGAGCGGATATGTTCCACGTCAGCCCCGAAGACTAGCTCAATGCCATCCAGGTATGCAGCGAGCTTATCCGTCAGGATGATTTCGGGTGAATGCCCCGCAACCCGCAGCGCCTGCTCCATAAGAGCCTTTGCATCCTGCGTGCCACGAGTTATTGAAAGGCGGGACGCTAGCAGGAACCTGGTCTTGTCGTCTATGCAGTCCCAGAACCAGACGTTCTTGCCATCCATATTCAGGACAGTCTCATCGGCCATCCAGACGCTTCCGGCATGGACTCGAAGTTCTTGGGCAACGTCTATGGCCTTCTCCGTGAACCGCTTTACCCAGTAGTACACCGTGGAATCCGAGGGCATGACTCCGTAGGTGGTGTCTAGCTGCCGCTGAACAGCACGGAGCGATTGCCCTTCATAGAAGGCGTTGAGCGCCGCTGCGATTTGCCCAGGCGGGTAGCGCATCCCTGGCAACGCGGGAGTGGCGGAGAACTTTCGCTTGCAGCGATAACACCAGTATTGCTGAACTCCCTCTTTTGTCCCGTATCTGATAACTGCATCGGAGCCACAGAACTTACAGACAATAGTGATGCTCACGGTCTCGGTAAAATCCACCTGTTGCATTTGGGCACGGAATGGAAGCCCCAACCCCTCTAGGGCTTCTCGGAGTGCAGCTTTGAGGTCAGAGGTCACAGCACACTTCCAGCGGAACCAAAGCCTATTCTTTGGGATGCAGAGTGCGCTTCTCCTTGGTCTGTGGTCACAAAGATGCACCCATCCGTATCCTTTGCTAGAGCCTGCGGAACGATAAAAACGTACGGGTGCGAAACTTGCTGACGAATGTCTCCCATTAGCGTTCTCGCAGGTATCCGCTTAGAATGAACTTCCAGCATTACTTGAATAGGTTTGACTGGTGGGTATTTCGGGCTGAACAATATATCCGTTTGAACTTCTACATCCCCAGGCTGTCCTTCTCCCCATATTGCATCGGCTCCACCGATGCGTCTAAGCCGTTGGACTTCAAAGGCTATTTTGAGTGGCGGTGGATTAGATGCTGCATCTAATCCTTGTTTTCGGTGGCGACGAATCACCTTGTAGACAGTTACAAGCCCGCCTATTCCGCCTGCTAAGATACTAAGACTACCTACAATAAGGATTGTGTAGGCCACAAAGGGGGTCACGGTGACACCCAACTGGTCGAGAGCGTAGGTAACGAGGTCAATACCCATGCCCCCATTTTACTCTGGTGGGTCATTGCTTTCCAACCCCTATCGAGCGGAACCGCCAATCCGGTTCTGTTTGCTTTATGGTGGCGGCAGGGTGTAGAGTATCGGCATGCGGAACTGGCTACAACCTCTTGGAAGGGTGTGGGCAATGAAATACGGTAAGCCCACTACTCTCGCCTGCATCGTCTTAGCTATTCCGTATATCGTTATATGGCTTCTCCAAAGACTCGCTGTAATTACGTCCATTTCAGAGACATGGAGAATCCTCATTAGTCTGGACGTGATTTCCTTTGTGGTGTTGTCTGGTTGTGTGCTGGCTCTGGCTATTGCGAGTGAGAGCCACAGGTTGGTTCCAGAGACAAGGGATAAAGAGGGAAACCCATCTGCCACCCTTGCGCAAGATGGGCGAAGCACCAAGCGAAGACCTCAGAACCTTCTTCCTAGCATGTTGTTTTATTCCACCGTCGCCTTTGTTATATCGGTGAGCATCTTGTTGTATGGGTTCCTCTTATCTACGACTTGGCAGAATGCCATTCGCCCAATGGTTCACTATTTGGGCGCTGGGATATTCAAGGTGTCAGACCTAAATACGGAATCCTTCCTTGGTATTATCCAAGGGATAACGATGTTATTCGTGACAGCCATATTACCCTTGGTCATATATTTGGAAACAAGCATGGCAGTACGTAAGTTCAGGAAGTAGAGAATTGCCAAAGGAAAGTAATGTGGGCACTAAACTTGGAGCTATCTCATCCATCATCGCTCAGAAGGCACCTACGGCCAGGCCAGAGGAGTTCATCCGGTACGGCTACACCGAGAAGCACGTCCCGATCTACCTCCACAGGCCCACGGGGAAGCGGTATGTTGCCAATGGCGCACTCCCTGGCAGGAAGATACCACCTGAGCACGTCGGCATGGCCCTTATGATGTTCTACAATGGTCAGTCCATCACCAAGATAAGCCGTACCTTGGAACCAGTCTTTGACACGTCCAAGCCCTCCAAGGCGTCCGTTTACGAATGGGTGACTGATTATACCAAGCTGGCCAAAGATGCCGTCGCCAAACAACGACCACACACGGGCGATAGGTGGGTTGGGGATGAGCTGGTGGTGCGGGTTGGCGGGCAGAAGGTATGGGTTTGGACGGTCATGGACATCAAGACTCGCTACATCCTAGCATCCCACATCTCCCGTACCCGTACCATTTCCGACGTGGTGAGCCTTTTCAGAGAGGCGAGAGCGCGGGCTGGGAAGCCGCCAAAGTCCATTCTCACAGACAAGATGACGGCGTATCCCGATGGCATAGAGAGAGTCTTCGGGAGTGAGGTCAAGCATGTCCAGTCCCAGGGGATGACTTCTGCCACCAACAACAACCTGGCTGAACGGCTTATGGGAACCATCCGAGAGCGGACCAAAATCATGCGGGGCATGAAAAGCCTACGCACGGCGCAGATGGTCATGGGAGGCTGGGACATCCACTACAACTACTTCAGGCCACACATGGCCTTGAAGGACAAGACGCCTGCTGAGGCGGGCGAACTAGAGCGGCCCTTCACTACATGGGAAGACGTTGCCAGGAGGGATGTACGGCCCTTCTCACAAGAGAGGCTTCGGGAAGGGCACGCCTTGAAAAGCGGTGCGTTGAGAGCACGGCACGTATTCAGGACTCGGCGGAAGCCAGGGAGCCTTGCTTGAATGGGGACACTACGAAGCAAACAGAACCGCCAATCCTTGTGTGTTGCCCTCTCCCAACGGTAGAATGAGGCTGAGTCAATTCGGGTCGACAAGACCCTTCGAGTCGTTTTTTCTGCTATGGGAAGAGAAGCGGTCCTCGAGAAGGTCGCCCGGCTGGAGCGGCGCTACCAGGAGATCGATGGTCTCCTGGCCAGCCCCTCTGTGGCCTCCGACTACGTTCGCGTGGCGGAGCTGGGCAGGGAACGCTCGGGCCTGGAGCCCGTGGTGGGCGCCTACCGGGAGTACAGGAAGGTGGAGACGGCGCTGGCCGATGCCCGGTCCCTGGCCCTGGAAAGCCGCGACCCGGAGCTGGTCCAGCTCGCCCGCGACGAAGCGGCCAGCCTGGAGGCCCGGCGCGAGGCCCTGGAGGAGGGCCTGCGGCTCGCTCTCCTTCCCAGGGACCCAGCGGACGAGCGCGACGTCATCGTGGAGGTCCGAGCAGCGGCAGGGGGAGACGAGGCCGCCCTCTTCGCTGCGGAGCTCTACCGGATGTACACCCGCTACGCGCAGGGGCGCGGCTGGAACGTGGAACTCATTGATGTCCACCAGACCGGACTGGCGGGCGTGAAAGAGGTCATCTTTGAGGTGCGGGGCAAGGATGTCTACAGCCGCCTCAAGCATGAGAGCGGCGTCCACCGCGTCCAGCGGGTCCCCGTCACCGAGGCGTCGGGCAGGATCCACACCTCCACGGTGACGGTGGCCGTCCTCCCCGAGGCCGAGGACGTAGAGGTGAAGCTGAAGGACGACGATCTGCGCGTGGACATCTTCCATGCCGGTGGCCACGGCGGCCAGAACGTCAACAAGGTCGCCACGGCGGTGCGCATCACCCATCGTCCCACGGGCATCGTGGCCGTCTGCCAGGACGAGCGCTCCCAGCTCCGCAACAAGCAGAAGGCCCTCACCGTGCTCAAAGCGCGGCTCCTGGACCGCGCCCAGCGGGAGCAGCACCAACAGATCACCCAGGAGCGGCGGGCCCAGGTGGGAACGGGCGACCGTGCAGAGAAGGCCCGGACGTACAATTTCCCTCAGGACCGCGTCACCGACCACCGCGTCAACCTCACCCTGCGTCATCTCCAGGGCGTGCTGGACGGCGGCCTGGACCCTTTGATCGAGCCGCTCATGGCCGACGAGCGGAGCCGGAAGCTGGAGGCCCTGGTGGCGTGATCCTGAGCGTCCAGCAGGCCCTCGCTCGGACGAGGAGGCTCCTGGCGTCGGCCGGGATCGAAGAGGCCTCTCTGGAAGGGGAGCTTCTCCTCGCCCGCTCCCTGGCCACGGACCGCGCTGGCCTGTACTGCTCCCTCCTGGACCCCTATCCCGCGGGCGCAGGGGAGGTCCTGGAGGCCCTGCTGAGCCGACGCCTGCGGCGCGAGCCCCTGGCATACCTCCTGGGGGAGCGCGAGTTCTACGGCCTCCGGTTCCTCGTGGGCCCGGGGGTCTTTGTCCCCAGGCCTGAGACGGAGCTGCTGGTGGAGCAGGCCATCCTGCTGGCGCAGGGGCATTGCCTCCGGGGAGGCGCCCGCATCGCCGACGTGGGGACCGGCAGCGGTGCCATTGCCATCAGCATCGCGGTCCACCTGCCTGGGGTGCGCGTGTTCGCGACGGACATCTCCCCCGATGCCTTGCGGTCGGCCGAGGCCAATGCCCAGGCACAAGGCGTGGCCGAGCGTGTCCGTCTGCTCCAGGGGGACCTGCTGGCGCCGCTTCCCGAGCCTGTGGACCTGGTGGTGGCCAACTTGCCCTACGTGAAGAGCGGGGCCTTGGCCTCTCTGGCCCCGGAGGTGGGCCAGTACGAGCCGCTGGCCGCCCTGGACGGCGGCCTGGATGGGCTCGACCTGATGCGCCGCCTTCTGGGGCAGGCCCCTCGCTATCTCCGTCCGGGGGCTGCCATGCTGCTGGAGCTGGACCCGGACCAGATGGATGCCGCCAGCAGCGCTTCCCTGTCTGAGTTCCCCGGGGCCAGACTGGAGCGCCTGACGGACCTGGCGGGCCTGGAGCGGTGCCTCGCGGTCCGCTGCGGCATTTAGCAGGCTGGTGAAAAACCCTCTCGACCATCCCCCTGTCCCCCTTCCTGGCCAGGAAGGGGGAGGGAAATTGTATCTGGGGGACACCCCCAGACCCCTGGCAGAAGGGGCTGCGCCCCCTCTGCACACCCCTTTTCCCGCAGCCTGTTAGAGCCGGCGCAAGTTGGCAGCGGGTTCGCCTAAGGACCCTGTCGCCGCCTGTCCCCGTGCTGGGTGCGTCACACCTTCATGACGACCTTCAGCGAGGCGTGCCGCTTCTCGCTGTACAGGTCGAAGGCGAGCTGCACGTCGTCGAAGGCAAGCCGGTGCGTGATCAGGGACTCCAGGAAAGAGGCGTCCAGGCGCCCTTCAGCCGCCAGGTCCACGCACGTCTTGATGTCCTGGGCGTGGTGGGGAGTGCGGGAGCTCACCGTCACCTGCACCATGGGCGTCCTCCGGGTCAGGGCGTCGTAGTCCACGGGGAAGGTGGTCGGAGGATGCGGCAGGCCGAAGAGGACGATGAGCCCCTCCTGCCGCACGATCTGGAAGGCCTGGTTCACCGTCTCCGGCCTCCCGACGGCCTCCACCACCACGTCGGCCATGGAATGTCCGGTGGCCGCTGCGATGGCCTGGGCCACGTCCTGCCGGGCAGGGTTGATGGTATGCGTGGCGCCCAGGCCCTTGGCGATGCGGAGCCGGTAGTCCAGCACGTCCGTGACGATGACCTGGCGCGCCCCCTGGCGGGCGAGCAGGTAGGTGAAGCTCAGCCCGATGGGTCCCTGCCCCACGATGGCCACCCGCTTGCCCAGGACGCTGCCCATGCGCAGGCAGGCATGAAGGGCCGTCCCCACCGGCTGGCACATGAGCCACACGGCCGGGTCGCCCTCCTCGGGGATAGGCACCAGGCGCGAAGGGTCCCCCAAGATGTACTCCGCCAGCCCCACATGCGGGGTGGGCAGGACGATGGCCCGCTGGCCCACGGGAAAAGCGTCACAGCGGCTCTCTTCCACCACGCCAAGGCACTCGTGACACGGGAGGCCGGTCTCCAGGGGGTAGTGCTCTTCGGGGAACACGTGCTCATACGTCCGCATGTCGCTGCCGCAGACAGAGAGGTACTGGAGCCGAACCAGCGCCTGGCCCTCCCCGGGGACGGGCCTTGGAACCTCCACGAACTCGAACCTGCGCGGACCCGCTAGACGCGCCGCCCGCATGATGGGCCCTCGTCGGGTGCACTCTGACACATAGGCGGTACTGTACACCAGCGAGCCGCGAGGGACAACGGCCAAGCCCAAAAAAGCGGGCCGAGCGTTCACCCCCCTGCGTCGGATGGTGGTCTGGCCGTGCGTGCGTGTTGTCTTGGACGCGGGGAACCCCTACAATGGGAGTCTGGTTGTCCCTGGGCGGGGGTGCCCAGCTCAGGGGCCAGGCCCTGACGGCATGTCAACTTCTCCCCAGCCTACCGCCGTTCCCCCTTCTCCCGTTGCGCGCCGGGGCTTGCACCTGGCAACCTTTTCGTCCCTGCGCTACCGGGACTTCCGGTTCCTCCTGGGGGTAACTTTCTTCACCAGCGCGGGAACCTGGCTTCAGCAGGTCACCTTCGGCTGGCTGGTGTTTGAAATCACCGAGTCCCCACTTATCACCGGCGCCGCGCTCGGCGCGACCTCGCTTCCCTACCTGTTCCTTGGCCCCGTGGTAGGCGTCGTCATCGACCGGGTGGACCGCCGGCTGATCCTGATCCTCAACCACGTGGTCCTGGCCGTCACCACAACGGCGTTCGCGGTGCTGGTCGCCACGGGCCTCGTCGAGAGGTGGTGGGACCCCCAGGCCCCATGGACCGCCTGGCCCTTCTTTGCCTTTGCCCTCGCTTACGGTGCCGCGTGGTCGGTGGGCAACCCGGTCCGCCACGCGCTGATTGCCACCGTCGTCCCTCGCGCGGCGCTGTTGAACGCCATCTCCCTGAACTCGGCCACCTTCAACGCCGCGCGGATCATAGGACCTGCCATCGGCGGTCTGCTCATCGCCTCCTTCGGGCCGGCCACCAACTTCTTCCTCCAGGCCGTGATGAACTTGCTCTTGGTGGCCGTGGTGGTGCCCATGCGGACCCCCCATGTGGCCGTCCGGCATGGGGGCCAGGAGAAGCCCTCCTTCTTTGCGGACTTCCGGGCCGGAGTCGGCTACATCTTCCAGCACCCCCCGCTGCCGCTGCTCCTCCTCTTGGCCTTCGTCCCCTCCTTCTTCATGTGGCCGTTCGTGCAGGGCCTCATGCCCGTCTTCGCGAAAGAGGCGGTCGAGACCGACGCCCGGGGCCTGGGACTGCTCCTGGCCTCGGCGGGCGTCGGCTCCCTCTTTGGGGTCCTGGCCCTGGCGTCGGTGGGAGAGGTGAGGCGCAAGGGGGCCCTCCTGCTCAGCTTCGCCCTCTTCTCCTCCCTGGGGATCGTGGTCTTCTCCCAGACGAGTTCGCTCCCCGTGAGCGCGGCCACCCTGGCCGTCCTGGGCGGGACCCAGATGATGTACTTGGCCTTCAGCAACACGCTGGTCCAGACCATCACCGCCGACGAGTACCGGGGCAGGGTGCTCAGCCTGTACATGCTGGAGCACGGCTTTGCCTCGGCGGGCTCCTTCATGGCGGGAGCCCTGGCCGATAGGTACGGGTCTCCCGCTGCCATCCTGCTGGCGGGCCTGGCCGCCGGAACGTTCCTGGGCTTCGTGAGCCTGCGGTTCCGGCACCTCTGGCGCCTGGACCTGTAAGAAACAGCAAGGGCCCGCAGCCAGGTCTCTTCCGCCTGGCCGGACCCTTGCCCTCTGGGCCTTCGGCGCCGTGCCGGGGGCGGGGGTTGAACCCGCACGCCCTCGCGGGCAGCGGATTTTAAGTCCGCCGCGTCTGCCATTTCGCCACCCCGGCGTGCCCGAGCCGATGATAGCACAAGGGGTGCCCCAGGGCGGACAATCCCGGCTGGGGGGACGGGACGGTGAGGGCGAAAGGCGGCAACATTGGCCCTTCGACTCCTTGACAAAGCGCTAGACGTATGGTGCAATAAGCAGATAAAAGCATCGTCGAGGGCAACGAGCACGGTTTTTCGCCAGGCAACGGCGCACGGTTCGTGAGCAGGTGGGGGAGGGACCCCGTATGCCGAGGATCTCGGAGCGGGAGGTGCGCGACGCCAGCCGCGTGTGGGAGGGGGAGTGCCCCGCGCCGAAGTGCGAGAAGGCCGTCCGCATCGAGGCAGCGCCGTGGCAGCCCAAGGTGGACGTCCTTCGGGCGTTCAAGTACGTGCGCCCCACGGGCAGACACGCCCACGGCACCTACGTGGTCAACGGGCACTGGGAGTATGGGGGCGAGTAGCTTCCTCTCCGTTTCTTTCCCGGGCGCGTGACCGGTAGGAGGGACCCAGCGGGCGATCCTCAGCCCGCGAGCGCCGCCCCTGGCGGGGGGCGTGTCACGACCGCGCTTGCTCGCCCATGCCCTTGTAGACCTGGTCCGTCTTCGCGGCCATGATGAAGTCGTTGCGGTGAAGGCCGCGGATCTTGTGGGTCCACCAGGTTGCCGTGACCCTGGCCCACTCCGTCACCAGCCGGGGGTGATGTCCTTCCAACTCGGCCAGGTTGCCCACCGCGTTGGTGAACCTGAGCGCCTGGGCGAAGTTAGGGAAAGAGAACGCCCGCTCGAGCTTCCTGATCCCGTTCTCCACGCTGAGCTTCCAGTCGGGGACCTGCGGGTGCAGCTCGGCCACCTCCGGGTCGGTCACCTGGGGGGAGTCGGCCCGGCAGGCCACGCACCTCTCTCGCATGAGCTCGGCCATCGTTGTCCTCCGGCCTGCCCTGCTGGGCGGGCAGCACCGCGTGTTTCCATCCTACCACAGCCGAGGGGGAAGGGCCGTGAGGCCCTTGCCGCTCTACGCGATACGTGCCCTTGACTCTGCGGCTCGTGGCAAGTGTAGTGGCAGCAAGAAGCGGTAGGAGGCGAGCCAAGGTGTGTGAGGAGCAAGACCATCCGCCTCTGGAGAACAAAGGCGGGGGGCGCTGGGTGGCCTGTTACCGGGTCTGACCCAGGGGAAGGCAGAGGACTCGCCCGGCCAGGAGGGGCAAAGCGCATCTTAGAGGGGTGTTGAAAAAAGGAGGAGTCCAGAGTCCCGAGAGTCGGGACGGAGCCTGCCCTGAGCCGAAGCCCTCGAGCCGAAGGCGAAGGGGAAGTCGAAGGGACGGGGGTCTGGGGGTGTCCCCCACTGGGCACTGCCCAGACC
>JACQOS010000029.1 GCA_016202425.1 Chloroflexota bacterium | reverse complement strand
TCTCCCCCGCCGGCGTCGACCCCGACAACCCTTCGGACGTGGTCGTCCAGGCCTACGCCGGCGCCGACGCCGCCGTCATCATGTCCTGGTACCCGGACCTGCACTCCAGGAAGCTGGGGGCCTATGCCTGCGTCCAGCACCAGACCAAGCAGGTGTCCATGTACCAGCTCGCTACCTTCGATGTCCTGTCCTCTCCCGCGGCCCGCTTCCCCATCCCCCTTATGTTCGAGATCATGCGCAGGATGGCTAACGAGACCCATGGCCGCCAGATCAGGATCACCAATGAGCTGGGGACCGACCTGGTGGTCAAGGCCCCACCCCAGATGGAGAAGATGATCACCGGCATCGCCGAGGGGCTGTACACCACCGACGTGGCCGCCATGACCACCCTCAGGAAAGGCTTCCGGTCCCACTTTCCGCCCGCCGTCCTGGGGTTTGTGCCCATAGACGGCTACGGGGTGTTCTACCCCAACGAGACGGTGATCACCGGGCCCCTCACCGAGCCGGTCAAGGTCACCGTGGAGGGCCGCTACATCACCAACATCGAAGGGGGTGAGCAGGCGGAGGCCCTCAAGGCCTTCATCAACGGCCCGGGCAAGACCCCTGGGCCCAAGCCCCTGGTGGAGGCCATGTGGGGGCTCAGCCCCAAGGCCCGGCTCCACGGCGCCAACGCCACCCAGGTGGAGCGGGAGCGCCACGCCGGTACCCTTCACCTCGGCATCGCCACCTACCAGTACCAGCGCCCCGACCTGAACCTGACAGGCTGGCAGGAGACGGGGGATATCTGGCCCTCTCACGTGGACTGCTTCCTGGAGACCCCTAGCATGTGGTTCGATGGCGAGCTGCTGGTGGACAGGCGAAAGCTCTTGCTGTTGGAGGACCCCGCCATCCGGGAGATGGCCCGCCAGTTCGGCGACCCCGACGAGCTCCTCAAGCCGGGCACGCCTTACGAGGGCCTCACCTGCTAGTTGCGGACATGGGAGCTGGATGATGGACCCACAGCGGCGCGTGGACGATGGCTATGCCTACACCTGTACCTTCTGCAAGCAGTCCATTCCCTGGCCGCTGACGGCGGAGATGCTGGGCTTTGGGCCCGAGGAGCAGCCGCAGGAGGGCAAGACGTACCCCTACTCCAGGTGCTACTGCGGGTTTGGCCGCTTCGTCCTCTGCCAGCGGACACGCGTGAGTCTGCACACGATGCAGGAGCTCATCGATAAAGCTGCGGAACACTGAGGGAGGTCTGCCCATGGACCCGAGGGTCGTGCCGATTTCCGATGCCTCCTACTATCGCATCCCCCTGGACCTCATCGATCCCAACCCTCACCAGCCCAGGAAGTTCTTCGACATGGACGGGCTGCGCTCCCTGGCCGAGTCCATCCGCAAGATCGGCCAACTCGAAGACATCCTCGTGCGGCCCGTGGAAGAGCGATTCCAGATCGTACTGGGCGAGCGGCGGTGGCGGGCCTGCAAGCTGGCGCAGCTTCCCACCATCAACGCCAAGGTCCGGGAGTTCTCCGATGAGGAGACGTTTACCATCTCCCTCGCAGAGAACGTCCAGAGGGCGGACCTCACCAGCGTGGAGGAGGCCTTCGCCTTCAAGAGCTACCTGGACAAGGGCCTCACCCAGGAGCAGGTGGGGGCTCACCTGGGAAAGCTGGACCGCCGCATCGGCGAGAAGCTCAAGCTCCTCAGCTCCAGCTTCTACGTCCGCTACCTGGAGCAGCAGGTCCAGGACCTCCTGGGGACCAACGACAAGCTGAAGCGGGAGAAGGAGCTTCTGTTGGGCCTGCGGGGCGACCGCGTGCGCCAGGTGAAAGTGGTGAACGAGGAGGAACTGGTCGCCCGCCTGGAACAGGGATGGGAGCTGGTCACCTCCGTCTCCAACCGGCGGTTTGTAGTGCGGCTCGACTCCGGCATGGATCTCTCTCAGGAGCGGTCGGACCGCTCCTAGTATCTAATGACGTGAATCCGCGTAAACATGTCATACTTCAAGTCCCGCTCATCCTGAGCACCGTCGAAGGACATGAGCGGGACTTTTCCTCCGCTCGTATGGTTCCCTTCGGCTGCGCTCAGGGTAAACT
>JACQOS010000206.1 GCA_016202425.1 Chloroflexota bacterium | reverse complement strand
GCGACCTAGCGTGATGTCCCTGAAGTTCGCCGTCAATGTCATTGCGAGGCCCGATGGTTCGAAGTCCTCACCACAGGCTCCGGAGGGCCGTGGCAATCTGGCTGCGGGGGGCCACCCCTCCTCCAGATTGCTTCGTCGTCCCGACATGTCGGGACTCCTCGCAATGACAATTTGGGGCCGTTTTTCGGGGACGGGACACTACTGTTCGGAAAACTCTCACCCCCCTCCGGCTCTGTTGACTTCCGGCTACACCTTCCGAGGTGCGGCAGGAGAAAGAGCAGCCCAATGCCGCAGCCTTCAGGCCGCGGTGGACAGAATTGCAACACTGCCGAAAAGCCCCCATGAACAAAGCTGCGCTGGAAATCGTCACATGGACGCTTGACAAGGCTCCCATTTTCCTCTATAGTCCGCCCGTAGTTGTGGTATGCTCTCGCCTGACACTTAGCGGGGAGTCGTCGTTATAAACACGGGGGAAAGCGTGGGGATGATGGGGGTGAGAGGAGTCCGGCTCGAAGAGTCTTCGACGGCCCTGGCGAGCATGGGCGGAGGATCGCAAAGATGGCGTCCCAGGGGTTGACAACCTGGGGCCAATCGTGTAAAAAGACTGGGGTTTGACCAAGGGAGGTCCCATGGACTTATCCTCGTTCGTTCGTATCCTTGCCCGAGCCGATCCATCCCGGGTACCCAGACGTTTTCGTGGCCCTGCATGCCCATGGTCGGAACCTCTCTGCTCGGCGAGCTCCGCCGGCGATTTCGGAACAAGGGGGTAGACGTGAACAAGCGCATCGGACTTTTCGCCATCCTCGGTATCTCCGCCCTTCTCCTGGGTCTCCTGGGGGCCATCACCGCGCTGGCGGCCCCTGCCGGGGTGGTAGGGAGCGTCAAGTTTGACCGGGCGTGGACCAACCTGGCCCAGACCGTCAAGGTCACGGTCACGGACACCGACGAGGACAAGCCCATCGCCCAGGTAGCCGAGGCCCAGGACCTCTTCAACGCGGCCTACGGCACGGGCGCGGGTGCTAACGCCTCACTCTTCGGGTTCAAGGTGCGCGAAGGACCCATCCAGGACTGGGTGGACTACACCGCCACCAACTGCTGCGGCACCGGCCTGCCCTACCCCACCATCAACGACTTCCTGGCTGCCTTCGGGCTCACCCAGGACAATGCCATCAGCACCGCCGACCTGGACGCCGTCAACAAGCCCGGAGGAGTCGCCCGCAAGAACGGCGTCGTGGACGGCAGCGACGTGATCGTCAACATCACCGGCCGGACCTTGGCGATCTACTCCATAGATGCCTTCAACGGCATCATCACCTTCCGTATCGGCGATAGCGTTGGAGCCAATACTGCCTTCACCCTCACCTACTTCGGCTCCGTGGCCAACACCGTCTCCGCCAAGCTCTCCAGCCGGTCCGACACCACAGGCTTCACCAGGACCCTCACGGAGACCGCCCGGAGCAGCGGCATCTTCGAGGCCACCTTCACGTTGAGCGCCGACGCCTCCAGCGCCACCACTGCGACCCTCAAGGCCGCCGACGGCGACGTCATCACCGCCGAGTACACCGACGTGAGCGAGGACAGCGCCAAGCGGTCCGCCTTTGTCAACGTGGAGCTCACCAAGCCCATCCTTGGCAGCCTCTCTCCCGCCACCAAGTCCCACACCAAGAGCAAGGAGGTCACCCTCTCCACCGACGTCACCGACTCCCTCTCCGGGGTTAAGTCCACCACCATCAGGTTCTGGCTGAAGGTCGCTGGCGACGTGGCCTTCCTGGAGGTGAAGGACTCGGATACCGCCACCGATGACGTGGCCCTGAAGTTCAATACCAACAAGTACGTCCTCACCGATATCACGGGCGGCAAGCGCGCCACGGTGAAGGTGGAGTTCCTGGCGGGTGACGGCACCTATAGCTGGTACGCCGTCTCCGATGACAACGCCGGCAACACCGGCCTGAGCAAGGGCGACCCCGACCTGACGACTGATGGCGCTGCCAACCCCGCCACCATCGTCCTGGACACCACCGCCCTTGCCGTGGGCACCGACGCCGCTTCGGGCGGCGCCTCCGCCGTCACCGGGCAGTGGTGGGACCCCACCAAGACCGGCGCGGCCCGCCTCATCAACGACCCGGCCAAGGCCAAGAACACCAGCATCCGCGTGGTCTTCGATGGTGACATCGACTGCGCCTCGGTCGCGGCCGTGGACTTCAAGGTCAAGGACGTTGCCCCCGCCGCCGCAGAGTGCTTCTCCGGCCTGCTCAACAGCGTATTCCTGAGCGTTCCGGCCCTGGGCCCCAGCGAGACCCCCAAGGTGGAGGTGGTCCTGGGCGGCGTGAGCGACAAGGCCGGCAACGCCAACACCGCTGTCCTCAGCGTCGCCACGGCCAGGGACGGCATCGCGCCCAAGCTGACCGCTACCCTCACGGGTGACGCGGCCGTGGCCGGCGTGCCTGTGAGCGCCAAGAGCGTGACCGTGCGCGTCTCCACCAACGAGACGCTCCTGGGCACGCCAAAGGTTGAGTACGTGGGTGTGACCTCGGTCGCCGGCATCCTGGTGAAGGACGGCGTGCTGGCCGACGCCGGTTCCGTCACCTTCGTCGGGACCGACACCTGGGAGCGCAAGCTGACCATCGAGTCGCTTCTTCCCGGTGGCGGTGGCAAGCTCTTTGTTCTGAAGGTGTCTGGCGCCGACGCCACGAACAACACCGGCGTCACCGGCGGCGATGACCCCGCAGCAACGGGCGCGCTCCTCCTGGAGCTGGATGCCAGCATCCCCGCCCTCGGTACCGCTGCCGCCAACCTTCTGATCACGCCTGCGGACAAGGCCGATGTCTTCCGCACCGATCCGTTCATCACCGTGAACTGGACCGCTGAGGGCAGCGAGTACAACGGCGATAGCCACAAGAAGATCACCCTCACGGTCGCCAAGCTGGACAGCGCCGACGTCCTGGCCAAGATGGCGACCCCCGATAACCGGACCTTCATCCTGGCCACCAGCGGTCTGGCCCTGGGCTCCCACACCTTCGAGGTCAACGGGACCGACGAGGTGGGGAACAAGCTGGCCGCCGATGCCAAGGTCACCTTCACCGTGAAGGAGACCGCCAAGGTAGAGGTCCCCTTGAAGCCGGGCCAGAACCTGGTCTCCGTGCCCGGCGAGCCTCAGGACCCCACCATCAGCAACGTGCTAGCTGGCACAGACGTGGTGGCGGTGGTCGCATACGACCCGCTGAACCCCGACAAGGCCACCGGCAGCCCGTGGCTCACGGCTACCAAGGGAGCCGACGGGAGGTTCACGGGCTCCCTGACCAAGATCGACGCCAAGCACGGCTACTGGATGCAGACCAGCTCCTTCGTCGCCCTCAAGGTCTTCATCCCGCCGCAGGGCTTCGCCGCGGTGCCACCCTCCATCGCACTGGTGGCCGGTTGGAACCTCGTGCCCGTCGTCAGCCTCACGGGCCAGGCACCGGGGACCCTCATCTCTGCGGACCTCTACCTGGGCAGCACCGCCTGGGTCACGGCCTACACGTACGATCCCGAGACCAACGCGTGGACCAAGGTCCTGCCCAAGAACTTCCAGAACGTCACCGTGGGCAAGGGCTACTGGCTCTACGTGACCTCGGCCGGTATCCTGGTGCCGTAGAGGCAACGGCGAGCGAAGGTGAAGGAGGGCTCTCCCAAGAGCCCTCCTTCCTTTCTGCTCGAAGAGTCTTCGACCCAGAGATTCCGTCGGCACGCCCGGGAGAGCATAAGCGGCATCGAAGGACGTGGCCATCCACCCTGTTCTTGCCGGCGCTGTAGCGAGGCCCTGGGTCTGGGCCTTCGGGCTCTCCCTGGCCGCCCTGACGGCCGGGTCTTCCGTGCCAGCGGTCTTGTTTGCCCAGGAGCCCCCGCCCTTCCCCATCCTGTACGCCGGTTGGGCCCATGTGGACGGCGAGCCGTTGCCGGAAGGGAGCAGGCTGGTGGCCCGCGTGAAGGACTACGAGATATGGACCACGGTGGAGAAAGACGGCTTCTATCGCAACCTGGTGGTGGGCCCTCCCAGCAAGGAGTACTACGGGCAGACCATCACCTTCCATGCGCTGGGCCTGGCGGCCCAGGAGCAGGACGTCTTTCTCACCGCTGACGGCCCCGTGTTCAAGGTCCCGCCCCGACCGTTCAACCTGCGGTTCCCCCGCTCCGGCGGGCCAGCAACGCCTGAGGCCACGCAGGTTTCCCCCACGGGCGTCACTCCTGCGGCGCCGGAGACGGGCCCTGCCGGCCCGCTGGCGGTGGTGCCAGTCACCGCAGCCGTTGCCCTGGTGGCCCTCGGGGCGTTGGGGGTAGGGCTTGCCGTTCGCAGGGCCCGCGGCAGGGGGCGCGCTCCCCAGGCACCCACCCCTGGGAGCCGAAGAAGAGGCAGAGAGCGCCCCTAGTGTGGTGTCCCTGAAGTTCGTAGCATATGTCATTGCGAGGCCCGATGGTTCGAAGTCCTCACCACAGGCTCCGGAGGGC
>JACQOS010000199.1 GCA_016202425.1 Chloroflexota bacterium | reverse complement strand
CTGGGCACTGCCCAGACCCACGGCTCGCTACCGTCGCCTGTCGCAGGTACGCTGCAACGCTGGTACATGGGGGTACAGGGGGTGAGGGTTTCCCGAATAGCCTCTAGCCTACGGGCAGCGTGACCAGCAGGTCGCGGCGCTGGCCCCACCGCCTCAGGAACCGGCGAAAGTTGTCCCGGCTCAGCCTCTTCCGCTCCTCGTCCGAGAGGTCCAGCCAGAGGCGGTGCTCGTGTCGGCGGACGGGAAGGGAGGGATCGGCCAGGATGCGGTATCCCCGATCCCGGAAGAGGAAGCTCGCGTAGAGGTCCAGGTTGCGATAGTAGCGAAAGCTCTCGGGCAGCAGCCCTACTTGGGCCAGCAGGGCCCGTCGGAAGGCGAAGCAATAGCTCTGCATGGCATCCACGTCGCCTGTATGGGAGACTTCACGGAACTCTCGTAGGTCGTGGGTGTACAGGCCGAAAGGGCCCACCACGCCGACGGTGGCGTCCTGGAGGTGCCGTGCCACGGGGATGAAAAGGTCGCCCATTACCTCGGCGCTGGGGTCTAGCATGACGATGATGCGGCCAAGGCTCTGCTTCAGGCCGATGTTCCTGGCGGCGGCTTCGCCCAGGGGGTGGTCGGCGTGGACTACCCGGACCCTTCTGTCTTGCCGGGCCAGGGCCGCCAGCCAGGCTGCCGTCTCGTCGGTTGAGCCATCGTCCACGGCCACCATCTCCAGGGAGTGCGGTCCAGCCGAGCGCAGGGCGCTGTCCAGGCAGCGCTGGACGTCCTGAAGGTAGTCGCAGACGACGACCAGGCTGAACTCCACCGCATCGGGCTCGCCCAGGAGCGACGGCACCTCCCGAGAGGAAGAGACCGCCGACCACCGGTCGCGCCGGCGCTCCAGGGGCGAGAGGGGACGGGCCTGGGTGCCGCTGCGGGTGTCCTCCAGCCGGTACCCCTGGTGATGGGCCTGGTCCCGCAGGGCATCGGCCTCCCCGTACCGGGTCTGGAGACGTAGGACGCGTCGGCCTTCCATGGCCGCGGCAACGGGCGGCGGCACCCGGAAGGCCGCCGGGGTCTCCGCCAGCCCCAGCCCCAGCACCTGGTCGAACTCCAGGAGGAGGGACAGCTTGGCGGCGGCAGGGAGCTCTGAGCGCACCACGGCCCAGAGCGTGGAGAGGGCTCCCGGCAGGTCCAGATTGTCCTCCACCCGTTGCCAGAAGGCCTGCCCGTACGTCCCCGGCCCTGGAGAGCTCGACGGCGACGCTTCCCAGCCGTCCAGGGACCACTCCCATACCCGATGGCGGAGGCGTGCCAGGGCCTGCTCGGCGGCGCGCAAGGCGGAGAAGGTGAAGTTGAGCCTGGCGTTGAACCTGGCGGTCAGGCAGAGGTAGCGAAAGCTGAGGGGGTCGAAGCCCCGCTGCTCCAGGTCCCCTAGCGTGTAGGCGTTGCCGACGGACTTGGCCATCTTGACACCGTCGGCCAGGAGGTGCTGGCCGTGGACCCAGTAGCGTACGAAGGGGACACCTGTGGCGCCCTCGCTTTGGGCGATCTCGCCCTCGTGGTGGGGGAAGATGTTGTCCACCCCTCCTGTGTGGATGTCGATCTGGGGGCCCAGGTACTTCATGGACATGGCGCTGCACTCGATGTGCCAGCCCGGGAACCCGTCGCCCCATGGGCTGGGCCACTTCAGGCTCCGGCCCGGCTCGGCGGCCTTCCACAAGGTGAAGTCCCGAGGGTCCTGCTTCAGGGGGTCCACCTCGCCGCGGGCGCCGCCCTGGAGGCTGGCCTGGAGGTTGCCGGACAGTCGGCCGTAGGAAGGGAAAGAGGCCACGGAGAAATACCAGTTGCCGCTCCTCTCGTAGGCATGGCCGCGGCGAACCAGCTCCTGGATGATGGCGAGCATCTCCGGGATGTGCTCGGTGGCGCGAGGATGGACGTGGGCCGGGAGGATGTTGAGCCTGGCCTCGTCGCGGAAGAAGGCCCCAGTGTAGGACTGGGCAATCTCCTGGGGAGTCTTGCCCTCGGCGATGGCGGCGGCGATAACCTTGTCCTCTCCTCGTTCCAGCATCTCCTGGCGCATGTGGCCGACATCGGTGATGTTCTTGACGTGGCGGACCTGGAAGCCCTGGTGCTGGAGGGCACGCCTGAGCCAATCGGCCATGAGGTAGGAGCGGAGGTTGCCGATATGGGCAGAGCGATAGACGGTGGGGCCGCAGGTGTACAGGGTCACAACTCCCGGCTTCCGGGGGGCGACCTCTTCGATGGTCCGGGTCAGGGTGTTGTGGATGCGGAGGGCCACGGGCTGGCTTCCCCTGCCACCGAGGTACTCACGATAGTAGCAGACGAATCGTTTTTATTCAACGGCGGCGAGCCGCTTGCCCAGGGGAGTGCCCCAACGGGGCGCCCTTTTGGCCCGGCCAGTGGTTGGGTGTTGCGCTTTTCCGGGCCGTGTTAGAATGTTGCGGCCTACGATGCGACCGGAAGAAGAGCTGAGATACTGGGTGGCCCTGAGCCACGTCCCCTTTGTGGGCCGGGCGCGGTTCCAGTTGCTGGAGCAGCGCCTTGGCTCGCTCAAGGAGGCGTGGCGGGCCCCCGCTTCCCGGCTGAAAGAGGCGGGGCTGGACGACCGGGCAACGGCTGTGCTCGTTGCCGTGCGGGCACGGCTGGACCCGGACGCCGAGATGGAGCGGCTGGCACGCCTGGGCATCCACGCCTTCACCTGGAACGACCCAGAGTACCCCCCGAGGCTGAAAGAGATTTACGACCTGCCGCCCGTGGTGTTCGTGAAGGGGACGCTTCTACCCGAGGACGAGCGGTCGGTGGCGGTGGTAGGCACCCGGCGGGCCAGCGCCTACGGGCGAGAGGTGGCCAGCCTGCTTAGTCGGGACCTGGCCCAGCATGGTGTGACCGTCGTGAGCGGCCTGGCCAGGGGCATCGATGCCATCGCTCACCGGGCGGCACTGGAAGCTGGTGGCCGCACCATAGCGGTGCTGGGCAACGGTCTGGACGTGGTCTATCCCCCGGAGCACGCCGCCCTGGCGGAGGAGATCGCTGAGCGAGGCGCGCTGGTCAGCGAGCACCCCCTGGGTGTGCGCCCGGAGGCCAAGAACTTCCCTCGCCGCAACCGCATCATGAGCGGGATGACGCTGGGGACGCTGGTGGTGGAGGCGCCCGAGGGGAGCGGCGCCCTCTGGACCGTCCGGCACGCCCTGGAGCAGGACCGGGAGGTGTTCTGCGTGCCTGGGAGCATCTTCTCTCCCACCAGCCGCGCCACCAACCTGCTCATCCAGCAGGGAGCCAAGCTGGTAATGGACTACCGGGACGTGTTGGAGGAGCTGAACCTTGCAGGAACGGGAGAGCAGCTACCCCTCCCGGCGCTGCTGAGCCCCACCGACGACACGGAAGCTGTCCTCCTGGGACGCCTCTCGTACGAACCCCTCCACATCGATGAGGTGCGGCGCCAGGCGGGGCTTCCCATGCCCACGGTAAGCAGCACCCTGGCTATGATGGAGCTGAAGGGGCTGGTGAAGCAGGTCGGTGCCATGCGCTACGTCCGAACCCGGGAGGTGGCGGCGCCCTACGGGGGATGAGCCCCCGGACAGGAGAAGGAGGTCTCGAACGGCAGTCATGACGAAGGATCTGGTAGTGGTGGAATCCCCGGCCAAGGCCAGGACCATGGGGCGCATCCTGGGCGCTGCCTACGAGGTGAAGGCGTCTCTCGGCCATGTCCGGGACCTTCCGGAGGACCAGCTTGGAGTGCAGGTGGACGACGGCTTCTCCCCCTCCTACGTGGTGCTGAAGGAGAAGCGGAAGGTCCTTCAGGAGCTGAAGGCGGCCAGCCGGCAGGCCCCGACCGTCTACCTGGCCACCGACCCGGACCGGGAGGGGGAGGCCATCTCCTGGCACCTGGTGCAGGCGGCAGGATGGCAGAGACGCCCCACCCGCAGGGTGGTGTTCCATCAGATCACCGAGGATGCCATTCTGGAGGCCTTCCGCCATCCCCGAGAGATAGACATGAAGCTGGTCAATGCCCAGCAGGCGCGCCGCATTCTGGACCGCCTGGTGGGCTACCAGCTCAGTCCCTTGCTGTGGCGAAAGGTCCAGCGGGGGCTCTCCGCCGGTCGCGTCCAATCGGTCGCCCTGCGGCTGGTGGTGGACCGGGAGCGGGAGATCGAGGCGTTCGTCGCCCGGGAGTACTGGGTCATCCAGGCCACGCTCGAGCCTCTAGGGGTCCCTACCGGCGGCGGCTCCGTCCAGCCCTTCGTTGCCACGCTCCAGGGCATCCGGGGGGAGCGGGGAAAGCTGGACCTGCCCACCGGGGAGGCGGCTCGACAGGTGCTCGCGGCTCTGGAAGGGGCGGCGTACCGGGTAGAGGAGGTGGTCAGGAAGGAGGTGCGCTCGCGGCCCGCGCCGCCGTTCATCACCAGCACCCTCCAGCAGGAGGCGTGGCGCAAGCTGCGGTTCCCCGCCAAGAAGACCATGGCCGTTGCCCAGCAGCTCTACGAAGGGCTCGTCCTGGGGGCCGGGGGCTCAGTGGGCCTGATCACGTACATGAGGACCGATTCCACGCACGTGGCGCCCTCGGCGGCGCGGGAGGCCCTGGAGTACATCCGCGCCACCTTTGGGGAGGCGTATGCCCCCAGGACGCCTCGGACCTATACCAGGAAGGTGAAGGGGGCCCAGGAAGCCCATGAGGCCATCCGACCCACCGCCGTCCCCCGTACCCCCGAGGCGGTCCGTCCCTACCTTGCCACCGATCAGCTCCAGCTCTATACGCTGGTCTGGAAGCGGATGGTGGCGAGCCAGATGACGGACGCCGTTTCGGATGCCACCCGGGTGGACATGGACGCCACGGGACCCCAGGCCCAGGGACGTCGCTACTGGTTCCGGGCTACCGGGGCGGTGCTCCGATTTCCCGGATTTCGGGCCGTCTACCGCGAGGACCGGGACGAACCTTCCGAGGACGAACAGCAGCGGCCGTTGCCTGAGCTTTCCCCAGGACAAGACCTCCGCTGCCTGGGCGTGGACGCGGACCAGCGGTTCACGCAGCCGCTGCCCCGCTACACCGAGGCGACCCTCATCCGGGCGTTGGAGGAGCAGGGGATCGGCAGGCCCAGCACCTACGCGCCCACCCTGTCGGTCATTCTGGAGCGCAGCTACGTCATCAAGGAGCAGGGCAGGTTCAAGCCGACCCAACTGGGGAAGGTGGTGACGGACCTGCTGACGGCGCACTTTCCTCGTATCATGGATGTGGGATTTACCGCCACCATGGAAGAGCATCTGGACGAGATCGCCCGGGGGGAAGAGGAGTGGGTCCCCGTGCTGAGGGATTTCTACGGCCCGTTCCAAGAGGCCCTGGGGGTGGCCCTGACGCACATGCCTCGCGTCAAGGTGGAGGAACCGTCGGACGAGGTGTGCGACCTGTGCAGCCGCCCCATGGTGGTGAAGACCTACCGCTCAAAACGAGGCGGGCGGGTCCGCCAATTCCTCTCCTGTACCGGGTTCCCTCAGTGCCGGGGTGCCAAGCCAATCATCAAGAGGACCGGCATCGCGTGTCCTACCTGCCACACGGGTGGGCTGGTGGAGAGGTGGGGAAGAGGCCGCACCTTCTACGGGTGCAGCAACTACCCGGAGTGCAAGTTCGCCGTGGGACAGAGGCCGCTGAGGGAGGCGTGCCCGCAGTGCGGGGGCCTGCTGGTCGCCGCCGGTCGAGGGGGAGCCCGCTGCGTGGCCTGTCGCTATCGAGGGGCGGTGCCCCAGGGCGAGCCGGCAGAGGTGGAGGCGTAGCGTGAAGGCCCTTCTCCAGGAGTATCGGCGCCACCTTCAGGCCGAGCGAGGGCTGGCCGAGGCGACGGTGCGCAACTACCTGGACGACCTCGCCCCGTTCCTGGAGTTCCTGGAGCTGGAAGGGCTCTTGCCCTCGGGCGGCACGTGGGCACCGTTGCGGGAGTTTCTTTTGCGCCGGGGGCCCGAGCAGGTCCATCAGGAGTACCGGCGCCTCCTGCTGAGCTACCTGGGATGGCTCGCCAGCACCCGGCATGCCAACCGAGGAAAGCGCAACGAGAGCATCGGGCACGCCCGTGCCAGCGTCGTCAGGAACCTGGCCAGCGTGCGGTCGCTCTTCCGGTTCCTGGTCGCCCGCGGAGAGATGCCCGAGGCGCCCATGTGGAACCGGGGCTCCCTCACCATGAGGAGGCTGGTGCCCAAGATGGCAAAGCTTCTGCCCCAGGTGCTCTTTCGCAACGAGGCCGAGGCCCTGGTGGAGGAGCCCCAGCGGGGTGCCCCTGCGGACGGCCAGGTGGGGCCGCGGCTGCTGAGGGATGTTGCCATCTTGGAGCTGCTGTATGGCTCTGGCTTGCGGCTATCGGAGTTGGCGGGCCTCACGGTTCGCGGGGTGAGCCCCAAAGAGAGGACCGTCCGGGTGGTGGGGAAGGGGAGCAAGGAGCGGGTGGTGCCCATGAGCCGGCCGGGGACGGAGGCCCTCCAGCGGTACCTGGAGCGGGGAAGGCCGCAGCTCCTTTCGTCGCGCCGCACGGATGCCCTATTCTTGAACCGTTACGGGGAGCGGCTCTCGCGCCGCAGCATCCAGGAGCTGGTCCGCCGGTACGCGGCTCGGGCCGGGCTGACGCATGGGGTACACACCCACACGCTCCGTCACACCTTCGCGACGCACCTGCTGGACGGCGGCGCCGACCTGCGGGTGGTCCAGGAGCTCCTGGGACACGCCAGCCCGGCGACGACCCAGGTCTATACCCATGTGAGTCAGGCCCAGGCCAGGAAGGCCTACCTGGCAGCCCACCCCCGGGCCTCGCCCCAGGAGGCGACGTCATGACCTTTCTCGTGGTGAACGGCCCCAACCTCAACCTGCTGGGGCAGCGGGACCCCCGGCTGTACGGCACGCTGACCCTGTCCGAGCTAGAGGCCCGGGTCCAGGACCGGGCGCGGGATCTGGGGGTGGAGGTGGAATTCTTCCAGTCCAATAGCGAAGGTGCCCTCATCGACCACTTGCAGCGTGAGGCGCCGCGGTCCCAGGGCGTCATCATCAACCCTGGGGCCTATAGCCACTACAGCCTGGCGCTTCGAGACACGCTGGAGAACCTGAAAGTACCCGTCGTGGAGGTCCATCTGTCCAACATCCATGCCCGGGAGCCTTTCCGACGCCATTCGGTGACGGCCGAGGTGGCGAAGGGGACGATCGCGGGCCTCGGATGGTATGGGTACGTGGCTGCCCTGGAGTATCTGGTAGCCAATGCCACCTAGAAGTGGTTCGGAAATTCGTCTCGGGGGAGTCCAGAGGGGG
>JACQOS010000198.1 GCA_016202425.1 Chloroflexota bacterium | reverse complement strand
GTAGCGAGTCGTGGGTCTGGGCAGTGCCCAGTGGGGGACACCCCCAGACCCCCGCCATCCCGACCCGTAGGGATGGACTCCCCCGAGACGTATTCCCGAACCACTTCTAGGGCCCTGTAGCGAAGATGCTTCTCGGTACGCTCGACCTCCTGGTGCGTAACCCATCCCTTTTCCTGAGGGTCTTTCCGGTGCTGGTGGCTACCGTGGGGGCCGCGCTTCTGGTGAGCATCACCGTCCACGAGTTCAGCCACGCCCTGCTGGCGTTGGGCTTGGGGGATAGGACGGCCCAGCGCATGGGACGCCTGAGCCTGAACCCCCTGCGACACCTGGACCCCTGGGGCACGCTGCTCCTGTTCCTCGTGGGGTTCGGGTGGGGCAAACCGGTGCCGGTCAACCCGAACAGCCTGCGAGGAGGCCTCAGGGGCATGGCTATCGTCGCGGCCGCAGGGCCCGTGGCCAACGGAGTGGGGGCGCTGCTCCTGGCTCTGCCCATTCGCGCTGGAGTGGTGGGGTGGCAGCCACCTTTTGCGGTGGACCTCCTGGGAGGAGCAGAGAGTTTCGTGGCGGGACTTTTGGCTACCACCATCTTCTTGAACCTGTTGCTGGCGATCTTCAACCTGCTCCCGTTTTTCCCGCTGGATGGCGCCAAGGTGGTGCTGGGGCTCCTTCCCCGGAACCTTTCGGCGAAGGTCGCTCGCTGGGAGGCCTACGGGCCAGCGCTCCTCCTCGTCCTCATCACGGTGGACATGGTGACGCGCCTGGGGATCCTGCGGACGCTCCTGGGACCTGTGGTAAACTACGCGGGAGAGCTCATTGTGGGCCACGGAATGTTCTAGTGCCCAGGAGCGGGGAGTCTGAGGGAGGTTGACGTGAGCAAGATCGCCATAATTGGCCTGGGCCTCATCGGCGGTTCCATTGGCCTGGCCTTGAAGCAGTCCAAGACGCCCGGGTTGACCGTGGTGGGGCACGACGCCGAACCCAGCGTCAACGCCAAGGCCGTGAAACGAGGCGCCGTGGACAAGGCGCCGTGGCGGCTGGCGGATGTGGTGGAAGGGGCGGACATGGTGGTCATCGCCACGCCGGTGCTGGCTATCCGGGAGACGCTGGAGTTCATCGGCCCCATGGTCTCGCCTGACTGCGTGGTCACCGACACCGGCAGCACCAAGGAAGCGGTCATGAGCTGGGCGGGGCAGTATCTTCCCCAGGAGGTCAGCTTTGTGGGCGGCCACCCCATGGCGGGCAAGGAGCTCTCGGGCATCGAGCACGCGGATGCCAACCTGTTCCGGAACGCCCGCTGGGTGGTAATCCCGGCGAAGAACGCCAAGGACCGGGCGGTGAAGACGGTGGTGGACATGGCCCAGCTCCTGGGGGCGCGTCCCTACTTCCTGGATGCCTTCGAACACGACAGCTACGTGGCGGCGGTGAGCCACCTGCCCATCCTGCTGTCGGCGGCCCTGGTCTCGGCGACCACCAAGAGCAGCTCCTGGCGGGAGCTTTCCAAGCTTGCCTCCACGGGGTACCGGGATGTGTCCCGCCTGGCCTCCGGGGACCCGGTGATGAACCTGGACATCTGCCTGACCAATCGGGATGGCATTGTCCACTGGCTGGACGCGGCCATCAAGCAGCTCTACGGGTACAGGAGCATGGTGAACGCTGCGGGCCAGGACGAGTCCGCCACGGAAAAGCTCGCGGAGGCCTTCGCCCATTCCTGGCAGGAGAGGGAGAAGTGGGTCGCCCGCTTCGAGTCCGGCACGGACATGGAGGCAGAGGTGCAGGGGGAGCCCCTCCCCAGCTCCGGGCAGCAGATGCTCGACATGATCGTCGGCTCCCACCTTCGGCAGCGGTACCAGCACCTGACGAAGCTCTGGGAGCACCAGGACCAGGACCCTCGCCGCCGGAGGCTGCGCAAGTCGTGAGGCAGCAGGTAGTTGCCCCGGCGCGGTTGAGCGGTGTCGTCCGGCCCCCCGGAGACAAGTCCATCTCTCACCGCGCCGCCATGCTCAACGCCCTGGCCACTGGCCAGGCCCGGGTCACCAACTACTCCGCCGGAGGCGACTGTGCCTCGACGCTCCGGTGTCTTCGGGCGCTAGGGGTCCAGGTACAGGCAGGAGGCGGCGACGGCAGCCTGGTCATCGAGGGTGTGGGGCTCCACGGGCTCCGGGAGCCTTCCGATGTCCTCGACGTGGGCAACTCGGGGACCACGGCGCGGCTGCTGGCGGGGCTGCTGGCGGGGCAACCGTTCCTGTCCGTTCTCACGGGAGACCGTTCCCTGCGCTCCCGCCCTATGGACCGGATAGTCCGGCCGCTGAGGGAGATGGGAGCTCAGGTCCTGGGCCGGGAGGGGGACTCCAGGGCGCCGCTGGTGATCCGGGGCGGCAACCTCCGGGGGATCGAGTACAGGATGCCTGTGGCCAGCGCCCAGGTGAAGTCGTGCCTGCTCATCGCCGGTCTCTACGCCCGCGGGGCCACGACGCTGCGCCAGCCCGCACCGTCCCGGGACCACACGGAGCGTATGCTGCGCAGGATGGGCGTGCCGCTGAGAGAGGATGGCCTGGCGCTCACGGCGGAGCCCGTGGAGGCGCTCATGCCTCTGGACGTCCGGGTGCCCGCCGACATCAGCTCGGCCGCCTACTGGCTGGTGGCGGGGGCATGCCATCCCGATGGCCGGCTGACGGTGGCAGATGTGGGGATCAACCCCACGCGGGCAGGCATTCTGGAGGCGCTCCAGGCCATGGGTGCCAGGGCTACCATCGCCCACCGGAGGGAGGAGGGGGGAGAGGAGGTGGCGGATGTGACGGTGGAAACGAGCCGTCTGCAAGGCGCGGAGATCGGCGGGGAGCTGGTCCCGCGCCTCATCGACGAGGTGCCGGTCCTGGCCCTGGCCGCCTGTTTCGCCCGGGGCACCACGGTCATCCGGGGAGCGGCGGAGCTTCGAGTCAAGGAGTCCGACAGGATTCGCACCACGGTCCGGGAGCTCTCCCGCCTGGGCGCCCATATTCGGGAGCTCCCGGACGGGATGGAGGTCCACGGGACGGGGAAGCTGGTGGGTGCCGCAGTCCAGAGCCACGGGGACCACCGCCTGGCGATGATGCTGGGCATTGCGGGGCTGCTGGCCCAGGGGGAGACGGAGGTGCGGGGGGCCGAGGCGGCCAGCGTCTCGTATCCTGGGTTCTGGCGGGACCTGGAGAGGGTGGCCCAGGGAGCGCGGAGGGCCGAGGCGGCCGTCCCTTCGCGCGTGGAGTGAACCCGTCCTAGCGAGGGCAGAAGCATAGGCCAGGGACACCATCCACCCCCCCTGCTCGTCGTCATCTCCGGCCCATCGGGCGTGGGCAAGGACAGCGTGCTCGCGCTCATGAGGCGGCGGGACCGGCCCTGGCACTTTGTGGTCACGGCCACGACCCGGCCCAGGCGCGCCCAGGAGCAAGAGGGGATGGACTACCTGTTCCTGGCACCATCCCAGTTCGAGGAGCTGCTGGCCCAGGACGGGTTGCTGGAGCACGCGGAGGTCTACGGCTACCGGTACGGCGTGCCCCGATCCCAGGTGGAGGTGGCGCTGCGTGCGGGCCAGGACGTCATCGTCAAGACGGATGTCCAGGGTGCACGAACGCTTCGGGCCAGGGTCCCCGGCGCCCTGCTGATTTTCCTTGCGCCCCCGAGCCTCCAGGAGCTGGAACGCCGGCTGCGCGAGCGCAAGACCGAATCAGCGGAAGCGCTGCGGCGGCGCATCGCAACGGCCCGCCAGGAGCTGGCATGCCAGTCGGCCTTCGACCACGTGGTGGTGAACCACAATGGCCGCCTGAAGGAGACCGTCGCCAGCATCGAACGCATCATCGGCGAGGAAAAGGCCAGACGGGCGCGAGGAGACAGCCATGGCGAGAGAGATTTCGCTCTTTGAGGCCATCCGCACCCAGCGGGCCATCCGCCGGTTCAGGGCGGACCCCGTGTCGGATGAGGCCATCACCAGGGTCCTTGAGGCAGCCATCCGGGCACCCAGCCCCGGCAACCGGCAGTCCTGGTACTTCCTGGTCGTGCGCGACCCGGAGACCAAGCGGCGCATCGGCGAGTACTACTGGCAAGCGACCCTCGAGGCCCAGCGCGAGCCTGGCTACGCGCAGATCGCCTCGTCGCCCGTGTACCGCTCCGCCGACGACCTGGCCCGGCGCATAGGCGAGGTCCCGGTCATGGTCCTTGCCTGTGTCGAGGTCAGGGGTGGAGCCGCCGGGCCGCCGGGCCGGGGCCCCATCACCCTAGGGGCCGCCATCTACCCCGCCGTCCAGAACCTCATGCTGGCCGCCCGGGGACTGGGCCTTGGGACCTGCCTGACCACCCGTCACCGCCGGTTTGAGCGGGAGGTCAAGGAGCTGCTGGGCATCCCGGACCACGTGGAGACGGCAGCCCTCATCCCCCTGGGGTACCCGGCCGAGGGGGAGCACTTCGGCGGCAGCCGGCGCAGGCCAACTACAGAGGTCGCCTTTTACGAACGTTGGGGGCGGAAGAAAGCCAGCGCCTAGGACGGAGCCAAAGGCTGAACCCAGCGGCCCTGAAGGAGGTCCCCCAGCCCAGGGCGGTACCGCCTCCTCTGGACAACCGCTTTGCCCCATGACCCCATGCGCGCCGCCGCCCCGCTCAAGGTTATTTAAGCTCGATACGCCATTTTCGTATCTGAGAAGGCACAGGTGTTGAAAATCTTGTGGCACCTTGAGCTATCTGCCCTGCAACTAACCGGGTCCATGTCAGCGCGCCGACCTTTACCTGACGTTACCCAAGCCGGACGAAACCTGAGACTAGGGCACGATTGTCGGGAATGAGTGACACCCGCTGGCAGAGCCTCGCGGACAGATCCAAGGCGAATTCCGAATCGCTTATGCCAGTAAGTTATGAAGAGATAACGCTCCGGCTGAGCCGCGCCTGCCGTGAGGTGCACCAGAGATTTTCGGCGTCGGCTCAAGTCGGTGGTTATCTGTGACTGAATCTACTGTCAGGCAAGCCTCCTATTTACACCCCGCCGTGTTGATGGAATCAGACCCCCTGATCGCTTGTCCAGCAAAGGTCTCTCCTGTGAGGGAGGCGGAGGTAACCCCACATACAATACCTGTGTCCTGGGTATTGAAGTGGAGGATCATGTCCGTATCCCCATCTCCGTCGACATCCTCCAGGGCAGACTGCACCGGAGCCGCCTCGGTGCCGGTTGGACCAAAGAGGACTGTGGTTGGGTCTACGGTGGTAGCATCAAAGGGGTCAGTAGTCAGGATTGCCACCGGAATCCTTCCCTTGCTGCGTGGATTGATGCTGTTCGGAAAACTGCCGGGCTTGATGTCGATGGTGACGGTGATTTCCGTGACTTCTGGGGTGAACGCCTCGAGGGTGGCTAAGTTGTGAGTCTCATAATAGCCTCCCGCCACGTAGAGCTTGCCGTTGATCACCCCGCCGGCTGCATAATACCGGGCGGTAGGCATGGGCGAAAGAGAGGCCCAAGTATCGGTCGCAGGGTCGTAGACCTCACTGTCTGCGAACTTCGCCACATAAATCTTCTCGTTAATAGACCCCGCCGTGTCGCCCGCCCCAACGAGATGCTGAGTCTTGGTGGTCCAGGTGTTCGTCGTTGGATTATATACCTCTATGGTTTTGGACATCTGCTCGCTTTGCGGAACTGTCCAGCCACAGCAGCCGCCCATGACATAAAGGAGGCCGTCTACCACCGCAACATCTGCGACGCCGCGCGCGGTAGGCATGGAGGCTTTCGTGGTCCAGGTGTCGGTGGCGGGGTCGTAGACCTCGAGTACAGCTGTCGTAGGCGCGCACCATCCCACGCAGCCTCCCACCACATACAGTTTACCATCGATCGCGACAACCCCTGCACCCGAACGCGCGGTAGGCATGGGGGCTTTCGTGGTCCAGGTGTTGGTAGCGGGGTCGTAGACCTCGAGGGTGGCCAGCTTTTGGTTCCCGGCACCTATGCCTCCCACCACGTAGAGCTTGCCGTTGATCACCCCTCCGCCTACGCTGTGCTGGGCGGTAAGCATGGGTGAAAGAGAGGCCCAAGTATTGGTGGCGGGGTCGTAGACCTCGAGGGTGGCTAAGTACTGAGTCCCATCATGGCCTCCCGCCACGTAGAGCTTGCCGTTGATCACCCCCCCGGCTGCGCCGTGCCGGGCGGTAGGCATCGGGGCCTTAGTTTCCCAAGTACCTCCCTGGGCTGCGGCTAGACCAGCAGTCACAGCCACTGCCAGCAACGCCAGAAGCAACGCCAGAATGGCCATCCTTTTCATACCGTTCTCCTTTCGGTGCTAGAGCCTATCCGTCTCCTGCTCCTGTGCAACTGGCTCTCCTGTGCTCCCGCCTCCCTTTCATGAGTTGTGCCAACAAAAAACGGGAGCAACCTGGCGCTTCCGCCACAGTCGCTCCCGCCGTATCTCGGATCTGGGAACTTCCGTTACCCTGAAACCTAAGGCATCTCCAAAGTTCTGTCAAGTCGCTTTACTTCACTTAACCTCCTATGTCCTCCAGGGCCCATACCAAGCCTCGTGGGTATTGCCCGGGCTATCCTGGCTCAAGCCGCCCAATCCCTGCTACCCAGCCCAGAATCTTCGTCCCGACAAGTCGGGACTCAGAATGACAGCCCCAGGTATTGCCGAGCTTGTCCTTACCCAACCTCGGGACAAAAAAGGGCCCTCGCCCTCAACCGCGGCAAGCCCGAAACGACCAACCGCTGGGTCGAAGACTCTTCGAGTTGAGCGCTACCCTTTCGCGCCGTCGTACCGGACCACCTCGGCCCGGGCCCTCTGGAACGCCACGTACTGCTCCATGCTCATGGGCGGGCGGCTGTTCGATAGCACCTGGCGGGCCCGGGTGGCGCCCTCTGCCAGGAGGTCGATGACCGTCATGGCCATGGCCTTGGCCGGCACCACCACCGCCGTCTCGTAGTCACGGATGAGGTAATCGTTGCCGTGGGCGGTGCCCTGAGCGCCGCCACAGTAGGGGTGAATCACGGGCATGACCTGGCTCAGGTCGCCCATGTCCGTGGAGCCGCCGCCGTTGTGCTCCGGGGGCCGCACCGCCACGGCCCCCCTGCCCACCAGGGCCACGGCGTTCTGGAGGAAGGTCTCCTGGAGGAGCGGGGCATTGAGCAGGGGCAGATAGCCCGGGATGTTGGTGATGGTCACCGAGGCCCCCACGGCCAGGGCACCCGCCTTGAAGCAGCGGTCTACCCTCTGGCTGTTGTCTACCAGGGCCTCCAGGTTCCCCGAGCGGACCCGCCACTCCAGGGTGACCCGGGAAGGGACGGCGCTCACAGCCTCGCCGCCGCGGGTGAGGATGCCGTGGACGCGGACGGTGTCCTGTTCCCGGAAGGTCTCTCGGATGGCGTTGATGGCGGAGAGGGCGAAGGCGGCGGCGTTGAGGGCGTTGATGCCCAGGTGGGGAGAGCCGCCGGCATGGGCGCCCTTTCCCGAGTACTGAACGAACTTGACGACGTGGCCGTTGCTGGTACCTCCCACGGCCAGTTTCACCCTGTCGGTAGAGGTATGGCAGAGCATGGCCATGTCCACGTCGTCGAAGGCGCCCAGGCGAAGGAGCTCCTGCTTGCCGCCCATGAACTCCAGCCTGCCCTCTTCCCTCAGACGCAGACGGCGCTCCACCTCGATGAACTCCTCGGCGGGCACGGCGAAGGGGACGATGCGCCCCGAGAGGGATTCCAGGACACTCGGGGTGAGGAGGCCGGCCAGGGCCCCCAGCATGCTGGCGACCTGGCAGTGGTGGCCGCAGGCGTGGGCCGCGCCGGTAGCTTCGTCGTGGTGGGGGTGGTCGGGGACCCGGAGGGAGTCCAGCTCGCCGATGATGGCGACTGCGGGCCCGGGCCCCGCCTTGCCCTGGACTGCCCCCTTGACGCCGGTGAGGGCGAGCCCCGCCTGGAACGGGACTCCCCAGGCCCGAAGGGTCTCCTGGACCAGCCGGGAGGTCTTCTGCTCGGTGAACCCTGTTTCCGGGTTCTCGAGGACGGCCCTGGCGATGCCGATGACCTCGGCCTTCCGCTGGTCAATGGCGGCGAGGGTCGCCCGCTTCAGGTCGGCGAGGGTGGGCATGGCGGTGGTGGGTCTCCTGGGAAGGCAGAGGCTAGCCGTTGGGACGGACGACGGCCACCATGGCCTCCAGGGTCTCGTGCACCCGGAAGGCTTCGTTCACCCGTTGCAGAGGGAACTCGTGCGTGATGAGCTTCTCCACGGGGTACTTCACCCTCGCGTGGAGGGCGTGCAGGGCGCGGGTGACGTGCTTGAACGTGGGGCCCAGGACGCCGCTGATGAGGATGGACTTCCTGGTGATGAGGGAGGGGTTGACGGGCATGGGGCCGTAGTCGGTGAGCTGGCCCAGGTTCAGGTACTTGCCTCCCGCACGGACCATCTCCAGGCCCTCCTGGAAGGCGGTGTCGGCGCCGGAGCACTCGATGACCATGTCGGCGCCGCGGCCATCGGTGAGCTCGCGGACCCGCTGGGCCCTCGCTTCAGGCTCGCGGTACTCTTCGATGCTCACGGTTTCGTCGGCGCCCATCTCTCTGGCCATCTGGAGCCTCCCGGCCGGGGCACCAACGACGATGACGCGCCTGGCGCCTGCCAGCTTCGCCTGGGTGAGGGCTCCCATGCCCACGGGCCCGGAGCCCTGGACGACGACGGCGTCCGAGACGCTGATGCCCCCCAGCTTCTCCAGGCCGTTCATCACCGTGTGGTTGCCGATGACGGCAAAGAGGGCCCGCTCCGTGGACATGTCGTCCGGGATGCGGAGCAGGAGGGCGTTGGGCTCCACGTAGACGTACTGCCCGAACCCGCCCGTGATGTGGGGAGGTGTGGTGAAGGGCCGGAGGCCGTAGTTCCTGCGGACCTCGCACGGCAGGCCCCCGGCCAGGCAGTTGAAGCACCGACCGCAGGTCGCAGGATAATAGATGACCCGGTCCCCCTCCTTCAAAGCCTGCTCGTAGGCGTCCGTGGTGACCCCTTTCCCCAGCCGGGCGATGGCGCCCACGTTCTCGTGGCCCCAGATGACGGGATGCGGTGCCCGGGGGTTGTGGAAGGCATGGACGTCGGTGGCGCACACGGCCGCCACCAGGCTCTTGATGAGGACTGCCCCCGGTTCCAAGGGGGGAACGGGGAACTCCTGCATCGCCAAGGGTTTCCCTGCTCCGACAAAGACCGCCGCCTTGCACGTTTCCATGGCTCCTCCTTCCGAGACCTTGCGCCCCGCATTCTCTTGGGGCCTCTGCCCGTTGTCAAGGCGCTTCCCTGAAGCCCCCTCGGTCTCCCTCGGCCCTGCCGCGTTGCCGTATACTCGCTGGGACGTCGGCGAGCGGGATGGGTAGGGGAGGCAGGCTTGAAGGGGGCGCGCAGGCGTCCGGGACATCCACCTTGGAGGTGAGCCATGATCACCCTTCGGCGGAGCATGCTCTTTCTTCCGGGCAACAATCAACGGTACCTGACCAGGGCCCTGGAAACGGAGGCCGACGTCATCATTCTGGACCTGGAGGATGCCGTCGCTCCCCAGGAGAAACCCGCCGCCAGGGCGATGGTCAAGCAAGCCCTGCAAACGGTGGACTTCCGGGGAAAGGAGCGGGCGGTGCGAGTGAATGGCGTGACCACCCGTTGGGGAGAGGAGGACCTCTGGGCGGCCGTGGAGGGCAGGGCAGACCTGGTGGTGGTGCCCAAGGCCGACAGCGAGGCAACGGTCCTGGCCGTGGACCGCATCGTCACCGAGGCGGAGGAGAGGCTGGGAGTGCCTGAGGGGATGACAAGGCTGATGCCCCTGGTGGAGACGGCCCTGGGCGTCCTCAACGTGGAGCGCACCGCTTTTGCCAGCGCCCGCATCGTCACCATAGCCTTCGGCGGCGGCGACTACCGCTACTCCACCCGCGTGGGCACCAGCGCCGACGAGGTGGAGTACAACTACCCGGAGACCAGGGTGATGCTGGCGGCCCGGGCGGCAGGCAAGATGCCCATAGGCACGGCGTATTACCAGAACATCGCCGACCTGGAGGCGGTGGTGCGATCGGCCCGGCGGGAGAAGGCGCTGGGGTATGAGGGCAAGACGGTCATCCACCCCACCCACGTGAAGCCCGTCAACGAGGTATTCACCCCGACGGCCGAGGAGATCGCCTTCGCGCGCCGGGTCATCGAGGCGTACGAATCGGCGGAGCGGGAGGGGAAGGGAGCCACCACGGTGGACGGGAGGCTGGTGGAGCACCTGCACATGAGGGAGGCCCGCTGGATGCTGGAGGTGGCCCGGAAGGCGGGGGGCCTCCGGTAGGGTTGCCGACGTCCGCGCCTACCGCTAGGATAAGGGCAACTATCAACGGCATGGGAGGATACGGTGAAGAACCCGAAGTTCGTCAACGCTGGAGGGATCAAGACAAGGTACTTCGAGGTGGGGAGTGGCGAGCCCCTGGTGCTGGTTCACGGGGGGCAACCGGGCAGCGTCGAGGCCCACGCCCTGGACTGGGAGCCAACCTTCGACAAGTTCGCTCAGGGCTTCCACGTCTATGCCATTGACAAGATAGGGCAGGGGCACACGGACAACCCCAAGAGGGACGTCGACTACATGATCGGGTCGTCGGTGCAACACCTGCACGACTTCCTGAAGGCGCTCAGGCTCCCCGGCGCCCATGTGGTGGGGCACTCACGGGGAGGCTACACGGTCTGCCGCCTGGCCCTGGAGCACCCGGAGATGGTGAAGTGCGTGGTGACCGTAGACAGCGGTAGCCTGATGATCCCCCGGGCCAAGTTCTACGACGACATGGAGCCGAAGGTGGCCCTCATTCAGGACCCGCGGGAGAGGTCTCGCCAGCACCTGGCCCTCAACTCCTTCAGCGGCGCCCACATCACGGAGGAGTACCTGGACGCCATCATGGAGATCAGCCGGCTTCCCAAGACCCAGGAGGCGGTCAAGAAAATGGACCTGAAGAGCCCCCTGTGGAAGCAGTTCCTAAAGGACCTGGACGCCCGGCGGGAGGAGACGCACGCCTGGATCCGCAAGGGTGGCCTGAAGTCGCCGACGTTGATCGTGTGGGCCTACAACGACCCTTCCGCTACCGCCGATGTGGTGGGCCGTGCCGCTATGAACCTGATCTTCCCGTCCAACCCGCGCACGCAGATGCACGTCCTGAACGAGGCGGGCCACTACTGCTTCCGGGAGCAGCCGGCGGCCTTCGTGGGGGCGGTCACCAGCTTTATCCAGACGAGCTAACCCGGGCCGCGCCTCGGGGGAAGAGGCCGGACTGAGCGCGCCTGGCACGGAAAGGTGAAGGGCCAAGAAACCCTATAAGCCGAGTTCTGTACCCCGACGAGTCGGGGCGGCGGCCATCCTTCTGGGCCCGGCGTTGCCACCGGGCTCAAGCAGCCGACCCAGGGACAGGCCGGGCGCCTTGCGTCCCTCTATTTGGCCTTGCTCCGGGTGAGGTTTACCCGCTCCTCTGTCGCCAGAGGAGCCGTGAGCTCTTACCTCACGATTTCACCCTTGCCCGCACCCCGACTTCGTCGGGGCCGCTGGCGGTGTGTTTCTGTGGCACTTTCTGTCGGGTTGCCCCGCCTGGGCGTTACCCAGCACCCTGCCCGGAGGAGCTCGGACTTTCCTCCCCCCGACGGATCGGGGAGCGGCCGCCCGGGTTTCTTGGCCCAGGTCCAGTGTAGCACACCGCGGGAGCCCCTGGGGAAACAGGTGCGCGGCTGAAGCAGGGTCTTTCGATTGTTGGCTTCACCCCCTCTCTGACTCTCCCCCGTCCAACGGGGGAGAGAAATCCCTTCCCCCACTCGTGGGGGAAGGTTAGGATGGGGGCATGTCTACTTCAAGGGCACGCGGGTTGCGAAAAAACCTGACGGATGCCGAACGTAAACTGTGGGCTCACCTCCGG
>JACQOS010000196.1 GCA_016202425.1 Chloroflexota bacterium | reverse complement strand
GAGCGCAGCCGAAGGGAACCATACGAGCGGAGGAAAAGTCCCGCTCATGTCCTTCGACGGTGCTCAGGATGAGCGGGACTTGAAGTATGACATGTTTACGCGGATTCACGTCATTAGATACTAGCAGGGCCGGGCGATCCGCGTGTCCGTGTACTCCACCCCTTCCACCTCGTTGATCCCGGCAATAACACGGTCCAGGACTACCAGCGACTCGGCCTGGACTACAGCAATGGCATCCAGGTCGCCGAAGAGGGCATGGGCTGCCTGGACGCCCTCGACAGCCCGCACCCCCTGGAGAATCTCCTCAGGGTCGCCCGAACAGTCAATGAGCACGTACGCATCTATGGCCAACCTTCGCCTCCTTACCAGTGTAGTGCTATGGTAGCCACGGCGGCAGGTAGTGGCAAGGGCACAGGGGCCTGGGATTGCTAAGGGGGAGGCGGGGTGCTATACTAGCCTCGACTTTGCCGGAGCCTTCCGGTCCTCTGGTGGGAAAGTGGGTGTTTACCCACTTTTTTGTTCCTTAGGGGGACCGACAAAGGAAGACGGGAGGTCTAGAGGAGATGAAGAGCGACTTTCTTGTGGCGGTCACCCAACTGGCGGCTGAGCGGAACCTGCCGCGGGAGACGGTAGTCTCCGCCATTGAGGCGGCCCTGGCCTCCGCCTACCGAAAAGACAGCCTGACGGCAGGGCAGAACATCACCGTGAGGCTGAACCCGAACACCGGGGAGGTGCGGGTGTTCACCCTGCATGCCATCGTCGAGAAAGTGGAGGACCCGCGCCAACAGATGAGCCTTGCCGAGGCCCGGAAGCTGAACCCGAAGGCCCAGCTCGAGACAACGGTGGAGATTGAGGCGACACCGCGCCTGGCGGGGCGCATCGCTGCCCAGACGGCAAAGCAGGTGGTCCTCCAGCGGCTGCGGGAGGCCGAACGGGAGTTGGTGTTTGAGGAGTACTCGGGCCGCTCCCAGGAGGTGGTGACCGGGACCATCCAGCGGATGGAGCCAAGGCAAATCATCGTTGACCTCGGGAGAACCGAGGCCGTGCTCCCCGAGAGGGAGCAGGTGCTGACGGAGCGCTACCGCCCGGGGCAGAGGCTCAAGTTCTACATCTCTGAGGTCAGGCGCTCGTTGAAGGGACCCGAGATCGTGGTATCTCGGACCCATGTGGACCTCCTCCGCCGTCTGCTGGAGGTGGAGGTGCCGGAGGTCTTCAATGGCATCGTGGAGGTCAAGGCCATCGCCCGGGAGCCTGGCTCGCGGAGCAAGGTGGCCGTATGGGCGCGGCAGGAGGGCGTGGACGCTGTTGGGGCCTGTGTGGGCCTGAGAGGCATTCGCATCCAGAACATCGTCAACGAGCTCCAGGGAGAGAAGATCGACATCGTGCAGTGGAACCGGGACCCAGCCGTCTTCGTGGCCAATGCCTTGAGCCCCTCTCCCGTTCATCGGGTGAACCTGGACGAAGAGCAGAGGACGGCATCGGTGACGGTCCCGGACAAGCAGCTCTCCCTGGCCATTGGCCGGGAAGGCCAGAACGCCCGGTTGGCAGCAAAACTGACGGGCTGGAAGATCGATATCAAGAGCAGCGGCGAGATGGAAGCCGAAAGGCTCCGGCTCCTGCCGGCACGCCCTGTCGCGGCCTCAGCAGGGCCTGAGGCCCCCTCTGCTGAGGTGAGAGAGGTGGCCCCGGAGGCTGTTGCTCAGGTCTCCGCCAAGGAGGAAGAGGTCCCGGAGTTGGCGCCTGCCGAGCCTGTGCCCGCGCTCGCTGCCGCAGACGAGTTGGCCCCGGCCCCCGCGGCAGCGGAGGCCGCTCCGAAGGAGTCGGAGGGCATCCCCATCACCGAAGCGGTCTGGCAACTGCCGCAGATCACCCAGAAGCCTGGGGTACCGCAGATTCGCTTTGCGGAAGAGATTCTGCCGTCGCGGGGCGGCGAAGATCAGGCGCGCCGTGGGAGGCGTGGCAAGCCGGGCGCGGCTGAGAGCAAGAAGGCCAAGCGGGCGGGGCCACGTTCGCCGCGCCGCACTGAGGAAGCTCCTGAAGAGGAGATCACGGCATGATGCCCTCGGCGACACTCCCGCAGCGCCGGGTGCCCCTGCGCCAATGCGTGGCGTGCGGGACTCACCGTCCCAAGCGGGAGCTGGTTCGCATCGTGCGGTCGCCCCAGGGAGCGGTGCTGGTGGACCGCACGGGAAGAGCCACGGGCAGAGGGGCTTACCTGTGCGCGCTCCCGCCATGCTGGGATCAGGCCCTGAAGCGGGGCCGCCTCGACCACGCCCTGCGAGCGCACATGGGGCCTGAGCAGCGTGAGGCCCTGCAGCAGTTCGCCCGCGGGCTCGCGAGGGATGGACAGGGGGAGGGTGCCGTCTCATGAACCGTGGGACTCCGGCGCCATCGAGCCAGGAGGCAGCCCCTGTGGTGCCCGCTCGCGCGGAGCCGTCCGTGCCCGTGGCTCTGCGGGAGCTGAAGGTGCCTCGCGCCCTGACCGTGCAGCGGCTGGCCCAGCTGATGCAAGTCACCCCTATTGAGCTCATCAAACAGCTCATGCGCAACAGCGTCATGGCCAACATCAACCAGACCATTGACTATGCCACGGCAGCGCCGGTGGTCGGTGCGTTCGGTTTTCGTGCGGTCCTCCAGGAGGAGGCGGCCACCAAGACCCTCTCGGCAAAGGTGGAAGCGGAGGAAGACCTGAGCCTGCTGCAACCCAGACCACCGGTCGTCACCATCCTGGGCCACGTGGACCACGGCAAGACCACCCTCCTGGACGCTATTCGGAAGACCCGGGTGGCGGAGCGAGAAGCAGGAGGCATCACCCAGCACATTGGGGCCTACCAGGTGGACTACCGGGGGCAGCGGATCACATTCCTGGATACACCTGGACACGAGGCCTTCACGGCCATGCGCGCCCGGGGAGCTGAGGCCACCGATATCGCGGTGCTGGTGGTGGCGGCCAACGACGGCATCATGCCTCAGACCATCGAGGCCATCAACCACGTCAAGGCGGCAAAGGTGCCTATCGTCGTGGCCATCAACAAGATGGACCTCCCCGATGCCGACGCCGAACGGGTGAAGCGCCAGCTCGCCGACCACGGCCTCCTCATCGAGGAGTGGGGAGGCGACGTGGTGGCCGTGCCCGTCTCGGCCAAGGCCGGCACGGGGCTGGAGGACCTGCTGGAGAACATCCTGGTGATGGCGGAGGTGGCGGAGCTCAAAGCCAACCCCCAGCGGGCGGCAGCGGGAGTGGTTATCGAGGCGAGTCTCGACAAGAGCCGTGGCCCGGTGAGCACCCTGCTCGTGAAGACCGGGACCCTCCGCATGGGAGACTACGTGGTCGCGGGGACCACCCGGGGCAGGGTGAAGGCCCTGGTGAGCGACGCAGGAAAGCGCATCAAGCAGGCCGGCCCCGCTACTCCCGCCGGGGTGTTGGGATTGAGCGAGCTCCCGCAGGTGGGCGACACCTTCGCGGTCGTCGAGAGCGAGCAGGCGGGCCGGTCCCTCGTGGAGGAGCGACAGCGAGGGCAGGCCCAGACGCGGCGCCAGGTAACTCTGGAAGAGATCTTTACCCGCATCCGCTCTGGAGAGGCCGAGGAGCTGCGCGTAATTGTCAAGGCAGACGTGCAAGGGAGCGTCGAGGCCATTGTGGATGCCCTCAGCCACCTGAGCAGCGACAAGGCCCAGTTGCGCGTCATCCACGCCGCCAGCGGCAGCATCACGGAGAGCGACATCTTCCTGGCCGTCGCCTCCCAGGCCATCATCCTGGGATTCAACATCACCCTCGAGCCGGGAGCACGGCGCGTGGCGGAGGCGGAGCACGTGGAGGTGCGGTTCTACACCATCATCTACCAGTTGCTGGAGGACATCCAGAACACGCTGAAGGGCCTGGTCCAGCCCACGGTGGTGGATACGGTGCTGGGCCGGGGGGTTGTGCGCGCCGTCTTCACCCGAAGCCGCCAGGGCAAGGTGGCCGGGGTCGCCGTGACCGAAGGCCGGTTGATGCGCAATGCCTTCGCCCGCGTCCTGCGCCAGGGCCAACTCCTCCACGACGGTCCCATCGCCAGCCTGCGCCGTTTCAAGGAGGATGCTCGCGAGGTAGCGGCAGGTCTGGAGTGTGGGATGGCGGTGGAGGGCTTCGACGATTTCCAGGAGGGCGACGTCTTGGAGGCCCACCGCCAGGAGCGGCCCGGCCAGTAGCCCCGTATCCCCCGCCTCAGGCACCGATGATGCCCGTGTCCCTGGAAAGCGACGGTCCCGCGGCGAGGGCCCAGCACAGGCATGTCCGCGGGTCGCGGTCGTCCCATCCGGCACCCCTTCCACCGCGGTGGCCAGAGAAGGCGGATGAGGCCTTAGCCCACCGAGGAGGATGACCATGACCAGGCGGCAAGAGCGGGTGAACGGACTTTTGCGTCAGGAGCTGAGCTCGCTCCTGGCCAAGGAGCTCAAGGACCCCAGGCTCTCGCTGCTCGTGACCATCACTCGGGTGGATGCCTCCGTGGACCTGCGGCATGCCCGCGTGTTCGTGAGCGTGCTGGGGAGCGCGGAGGAGCAGCGCTCCGCGATCGCCACGTTGCAGGCGGCGGCAGGCTTCCTGCACCACCAGCTCAAGGAGCGCCTGAGCCTGCGATACATCCCCTCGCTCTCCTTCACTTTGGACCAATCGCTGGAGCGGGGCGCCAGAATGCTCCAGATGCTCGATGCCTTGAGCTCTTCCCAGGAGCCCGCTCCTTGAACGACAGCCTGGACGGCATCCTGAACGTGGACAAGCCCTCGGGCCTCACCTCTATGGAGGTGGTAAGGAGGGTGAAGAGAGCCACAGGCCAGCGCCACGTGGGCCATGGGGGGACCCTGGACCCGTACGCCACGGGGGTGCTTCCCGTTTTCCTGGGCCAGGCGACTCGGCTCATGGAGTACCTGGTGGAGAGCACCAAGCACTACCTGGCCGTGGTCCACCTGGGGGTGACTACCGATACCTATGATCTCCTCGGCCGGGTGGTGGAGGAGCACGACGCCTCCGCCATCGGCCGAGAGGCGGTGGACGTCGTGCTCGCGACGCTGCGTGGCACCATCGAGCAGACCCCACCCATGTACAGCGCCCTGAAGCGGGAAGGCCGCCGCCTCTATGAGCTGGCCCGGGCAGGCCAGGAGGTAGAGCGGCCTGCGCGAAAGGTCCAGGTCCTGCGGCTAGAGCTGGTGGGCTGGAGGCCTCCCTCCCTGGAGCTCAACCTGGAGTGTAGCCGCGGATTCTACGTTCGCTCGCTGGCGCACGACCTGGGGCAAAGGTTGGGCTGCGGGGCCCACCTGAGCGCGCTGAGACGGACGCGGACCGGTCCCTTCACCATCGAGCAGGCGGTCCCGCTGGAACGGGTGGAGGAGGCCTTCGCCCAACACAGAGGGGAGAGCCTCTTGCTTCCCCCCGACTACACCGTGCTGCACCTACGGCCTGCCGCGGTGACCCCTGAAGAGGAGCGGCGCATCCGCAACGGCCAGACCGTGCCCCTGACACCCCGCACCCACTACGCCCGCCACTTGGACCAGTGCAGGGCATACACCCAGGATGGCCGCTTCCTCGCCCTGCTCCGGTTCCACCGGCCCCTGGGCCTCTGGCAGCCGTTCAAGGTCTTCCCCAAGCCAATGCCTTCGCCCTATGCCCGGGAGACCCATCCGGTGGGCCAGGAGACGGAATCCTAGAGGCTATGCGGGAAGCCCTCAGTCCCCGGGTACCTCCTTCGACTCGAAGAGTCTTCGACTTCGCCCAGGACAAGCATCTCCCCTGCCGAGGGAGGGCCCTGCCGGCTCCCTTCACATTCGGGACAGACGGAAGGCCCGCCGGATTGTGCCCAATTGGGTCGCCAAAGGACTTGACAAATATGCTAGCTACGGTATATTGTCGCTCCAACCTGAAGCTGGAAGGAGGCTCCAATGGCACAGGCGTATTGCTTCAAGTGTCGGACCAAGCGGGAGATCCGCAACCCCACCAGCATCCGGCTGAAGAACGGGAGACCCGCCACCCAGGGCACGTGCCCGGTGTGCGGGACCAAGGTCTTCCGCATCGGCAGGGGCTAGGGAACGGCCGGACTCCTCGAAGAGTCTTCGGTCTTTGGGTTTCCGGGCCACCGGCGGCCAGCGCTGGACTAGGGTAGGCGGTATCCTAGTTTTCGTAATAGTTGTCCGGGGTTCGTCTGTCGGACGCTGTCTGCCTCTTCGACGTCGAGCCCTGCCCCTCGCACGATGCGCGAGGCGAGTTCCTCCGAGAGGAGGTCCTCGGGGGCATGGGCGTCTGAGTCCAGCAGCAGTGCCGCTCCTGCGCGGAGGGCGAGGTGCGCCACATGGCCGTTGGCTAAGGCATGGCCTCGGCGTGCCGAGAGTTCCAAGTAGACCCCCTGGTGCGCAGCCAGTCGGCCCTCTTCTTCAGTAAGCAGGCCCGGGTGGGCCAGAACGTCGACTTGGGCACAGGAGAGGGCGGCTTTATTGGTTCCAGGCTCCACCGGCTCCACGATGGTCTCTCCATGAACGACGATGAGCCTTGCTCCTAGGGCTTTGGCCCGTCGCGCCGCCTCCGGGATCAGGTCCACAGGAACATGGGTGAGCTCTACTCCCGGGATGGCGATGATCTCCCATCGGGCAGCGGCGTGGGCGCACTCCTCTACCAGGATAGGGATGATGCGTTCCTGGTCCGCCAGCCCCACATGGTCGGTAATGGCGATGGCTCGGTACCCCTTGTCGTACGCGCGGCGGATCAGCTCTATGGGAGAGAGCACGCCGTCGCTCAGATAGGTGTGGGTGTGGAAGTCGTAGATGGGCACGGGTGCCTCCTCGGCGAGGGGCGAGCATATCATCCCAGGGCCGGCGAGCGCAACGGACATCCCTAGGGGGGCCTGGCACCCGGCCCAGGGACCCGGCCGGAGCCGCGAATTGACGCCCCTTGGGGGGCTTTGCTACACTGAAACGGCCGAAGGAAGGGCGGTTAGCTCAGCTGGTTAGAGCGTCGCGTTGACATCGCGGAGGTCAGTGGTTCGAGTCCACTACCGCCCACCATGGCGTTCTCCAGCGAGCGCGCTGGATGTCTGACTCCCTCTCATCCGACCTGACATTGCTCCGCCAGCGCATGCGGCACTCGGCGTCCCACGTGATGGCCGGCGCAGTGCTGGAGCTGTTCCCGGAGGCCAAGCTGGGCATCGGCCCGCCCACCGAGGACGGCTTCTACTACGACTTCCTGGTCTCCCGGCCCTTCACACCCGAAGACCTCCAGGCCATCGAGGAGAGGATGCGGAAGGCCGTCGGTCTGAGCCTTCCTTTCCAGCGACGGGTGCTATCGCGGGGCGAGGCGGGGGAGCAGTTCGCCGACCAGCCGTTCAAGCTGGAGATCCTCCGGGATATCCCGCCCGAAGAGCCCATCACCACGTACCGCCACGGCTCCTTCGAGGACCTGTGCGAGGGCCCTCACGTGGCGACCACGGCCAATATCGCCGCCTTCAAACTGCTCTCGGTGGCCGGCGCCTACTGGCGGGGCGACGAAAGGAAGCCCATGCTCCAGCGCGTCTACGGCACCGCCTTCGAGGCCCAGGAGGCCCTGGACGGGTACCTTCACAAGCTCGAGGAGGCCAAGCGGCGGGACCACCGCCTCCTGGGCCGGGAGTTGGGGCTCTTCCTCATGGACCCCGTGGCTCCGGCAAGCCCCTTCTTCCTGCCCAAGGGGGCCACGGTGTACAACCTGCTGATCCAGTACGTGCGGGAGCTCTACACCAGGTACGGCTACCAGGAGGTCATTACTCCCCAGGTCTTCGCCTCGGAGCTATGGAAGCGGTCGGGGCACTACGAAAACTACCGGGACCTCATGTTCTTCACCTACGCCGACGACCGGGAGTACGGCATCAAGCCGATGAACTGCCCCGGCCACGCCCTGCTGTACGCGTCCCAGGTGCGCTCGTACCGGGAACTGCCGGTGCGGTTCGCCGACTTTGGCCGGCTTCACCGGTTCGAACGCTCAGGCGTGCTCCATGGACTCACCCGGGTGAGGAGCTTCTCCCAGGACGACGCCCACATCTTCTGCACCCCGGCCCAGATCCACCAGGAGACCAGGCGCTTCATCGAGATGTTGCAGGAGACCTACAAGCTCTTCGGGTTCCAGCAGGTGAGGATGGCCCTCTCCCTCCGCCCCGAGAAGCGCATGGGCTCGGACGACGTCTGGGACCGGGCGGAGGCGGCGCTGCGGAGCGTGCTGGACGAGGCGGGACTCCCCTACGAGCCGAAGCCAGGGGAGGGCGCCTTCTATGGCCCGAAGGTCGACTTCTTCGTCCCCGACGCCCTGGATCGGGAATGGCAACTGGGCACGATCCAACTGGACTTCTCCCTGCCGGAGCGGTTCGACCTGGAGTACGTGGCCGAGGACGGCTCCCGCCAACGGCCGGTGGTGCTGCACCGGGCAATGCTGGGCTCCCTGGACCGGTTCCTGGGAGTCCTCATCGAGCACTATGGGGGCGCCTTTCCGGCGTGGCTTGCCCCGGTGCAGGCGGTCATCATCCCCATCGCGGACCGGCACGTGACGTATGCGCGTACCGTGGAAGCAAGGCTGAAGGCGGAAGGGCTGCGCGTTCAGGTAGACGACGGACAGGACCGGATGAACGCGAAGATCCGCCAGGCCCAGCTTCAGAAGGTCCCCTTCATGCTGGTGATCGGTGACCGGGAAGCTGCCTCCCAGGGAGTGGCCGTGCGGCTGCGCTCTGGGGAGAGCCCGGGCACCATGCCTCTGGCCGAGGCCACAGCGCTGGTCCTCCGGGCAGCGGCCAGCAGGGTATAGCGCTCTTATGGCGACAACCTGCTCTTTACGGTCTTGCGGCCCTATGCTATAGTTTCTTGCGCGTCGGCATCCTTCGACGGACCAAGGGAGGACAAGCATACCTGTAAAGAGCTACCCAGTTAACCACCGGATCCGCGCCAGCACTCTCCGGGTGATTGGCGAGGACGGAGAGCAGCTCGGCATCATGAGCCTGCGCGACGCCTTGACCCTGGCCCGGGAGCGGGGGCTGGACTTGGTGGAGGTGGCGTCCAACTCTGACCCGCCCGTCTGCCGAATCCTGGACTACGGCAGGTTCCGGTACCTGCAGGCCAAGAAGGACCGGGAGGGGCGGAAAGGCCAGAAGTCTACGGCGCTGCGGGAGGTGCGCGTCCGCCCGGGGATCGGCCAGCACGACCTGGACGCGAAGTTCCGAACGGTGAAGAAGCTGCTGGGCGAGGGGGCCAGGGTAAAGATCTCCGTGGTGTTCCGGGGCCGCTCCATCACTCACCCCGAGCTGGGTATGGGGCTGCTGAAGCGCATCGCCGAGGGGCTCCAGGCCGAGGCCAAGCTGGACCAGACGCCTACCATGGAAGGCCGGATGCTGAGTATTATTCTGTCCCCCTCCAGCAGAAGGGACGGTGGGAGGCCCGCCACTCCAGCCCCACCGAAGGACAAGGTCCTGGCGGCGCAGGGGGCAAATGATGCCAAAACTCAAGACCCATAAAGGGGCCCAGGCCCGGGTCCGCTTCTCCGGCAGTGGCAAACTGCTGCGCATGAAGGGCCACAGCAGCCACCTGCGCCGCAAGAAGCCCAAGCGGACACGCCGCATGTACGACGACACGCTGCCCGTCAGCAGGGCTGATCGCGCCAAGGTGCGTCGGCTGCTGCCGTATGGGTAGGCACCGGAGGGCTTGCCTTCGCGCAGCCCGATCAACGAGGGGAACCAAGGAGCAAAGGTGTCCAGAGTCAAGCGAGGAACCGTCAAACGCCGGCGGCACGGGAAGGTCCTTTCCCAGACGAAAGGCCATATTGGCGTACGGCATCTGCTGTACCGGCGCGCCAAAGAGTCCCTGTTGCACGCCATGGCCTACGCCTATGCCCACCGCCGGGAGCGCAAGGGCGACTTTCGCCGCCTCTGGATTCTGCGCATTGGAGCAGCAGCCCGGCAGCGGGGTCTCGCGTATAGCTCCCTCATGAACGGCCTGAAGCTTGCCAACGTCGCCCTGGACAGAAAGGTCCTGGCAGACCTAGCCGTGCGAGACCCGGCCACCTTCTCCCAACTGGTGGACATGGCCCGGAAGCATCTGCCGGCCTAGCGAGCACCGAGAGCCACGGCAGTACCGCCTTTCCATCGCCGAGCCGCTGCGCCTTTACAGCGAGGCGAGGCCTTCCTACACTAGAAGCGGGAGTCCGTTCCTGGGACCAGGAGGTCTGCCATGGGAAGCCGCGACTATCGGCATCGGGAGTCGAAGAAATCCAAGAAGGCTGCCAAGAAGCTTGCTGCCCCTGTTGTGAGTGTTGCCCAGCCGCCGCCTGAGCCCGAGGTGGTCTCCAGGCGGAAGCCCCGTGAGGAGTCCTAAACAGGGTGTTGAAAAACCCTTTCGACCATCCCCCTGTCCCCCTTCCTGGCCAGGAAGGGGGAAGAAATTGTATCTGGGGGACACCCCCAGACCCCCGTCAAAGGGGCTTCGCCCCTCTGGACTCCCCTTTT
>JACQOS010000193.1 GCA_016202425.1 Chloroflexota bacterium | reverse complement strand
GGGCAACACGCTCCCCAACCACCCCAGACCCTTCGTCCCGGCGTCGGGACTCAGGGTGACACTGGAAGGAGTGCAAACTTCGTGACAATGCGCAACAACAAAGAAGTAGCAAATCACGACGAAGAACGACTCGCACAGATGCGGGCCTGGAGACGAGTTAAGGCGTGGAGCTATCAACTGAATTCTCCATGGTGGTGGCTTGCTGGGGTATGGGCATTGGGGCTTGTGGTCGTTCTGATTTTGATATGGTTCGTCTGGTTTCCTTGGTCACTGATAGTGGCGACAATAGCCCTCATTGTAGCATACATAGGTATTGATCAAGGTCATAAAGCATGGGAACGAAAGAAGGTTGCTGAAGTTTATGAAGAAGAACTCTTGGAATTGAAGTACGAATCTAGAAAGCAGGATCAATCTAAATCATTTTGACGACAAAAAGGTAATTCCTATGACCCAATCTCGGAAAATAGTCCTGGCCTACAGCGGAGGGCTCGACACCTCTGTCATCCTCCACTGGCTGGTGGCACAGGGGCACCAGGTGGTCACCTTCACCGCCAACCTGGGCCAGCAGGAGGACTGGCAGGAGGAGGACTGGGAGGAGTTCCAGGGCAGGGCCTATACGGTCGGGGCAAGCCAGACCTACGTGGAGGACCTGCGGGAGGAGTTCGTCACCCAGTTCATCTTCCCCGCCATCCGCGCCAACGCCGTCTACGAAGGCCGCTACCTGCTGGGCACATCCCTGGCCCGGCCTCTCACTGCCCGGGCCCAGGTGCAGATCGCCCGGCGGGAGCAGGCCCAGGCCCTCGCCCACGGAGCCACGGGAAAGGGGAACGACCAGGTCAGGTTCGAGTTCACCTACCAGGCCCTCGCCCCCGACCTGGAGGTCTACGCCCCCTGGCGGGACCCGGAGTTCCTGGCTGCCTTCCAGGGCCGCCCCGACCTGCTGCGCTATGCTCGCCGCAACAACATCCCCGTCAAGGCCAGCCGCCGCAAGCCCTGGAGCACCGACGCCAACCTGATGCACATCAGCTACGAGGCGGGAGAGCTGGAGGACCCGCGCCGCACTCCCCGGGAGAGCATGTTCACCCTCACGCGGTCGCCCCGCCGAGCGCCGAACCAGGAGACCGTCCTGGAGATCACCTTCCATCAGGGCGACCCCGTTCGCGTGGTCAACAGGAGCGACGGCGCCGTGCGGGACAGCTCTCTGGGCCTGTTCGCCTATCTCAACGCCGTAGGCGGCCTCAACGGCATCGGGCGGGTGGACATGGTGGAGAACCGGTTCGTGGGCATCAAGTCCCGGGGCGTCTACGAGACGCCCGCTGGCACCATCCTGCACCTGGCCCACCGGGACCTGGAGGGCGTCACCCTGGACCGGGAGGTGATGCACCTGCGGGACTCGCTGATGCCCCGCTTTGCCGAGCTGGTCTACTACGGACTCTGGTTCTCGCCGGAGATGGAGGTGCTGCGGGCCCTGCTCGACAAGAGCCAGGAATACGTCACCGGAACGGTGACCGTCGGCCTGTACAAGGGGAACGTGACCATCAAGGGGCGCGCATCGCCGGTGTCCCTCTACGACCAGGACCTGGCGAGCATGGACCGCGCGGGCGGCTTCACTCCCACAGACTCAACCGGCTTCATCCGGACCCACGCCCAGCGGCTGCGGGCCAGCGCCCTGCGAGCCCGCCGAGGAGAGGGCCGTCCGTGAGCCAGGACACCTCCTCTTCCACCGCCTACACCGCCTCCCTTCACTACGACCGGCGCCTGTACCGCCAGGACATCGCCGGCTCCATGGCCCATGTCCGCATGCTGGCCCGCCAGGGCATCATCTCCAAGAGGGATGCCCAGGCCATCGTGAAGGGGCTGGCCGATATCCAGGAGGAGATTCGCGGTGGCACCTTCCCCTGGCGCGAAGACCTGGAAGACCTGCACATGAACGTCGAGGCCAGGCTGTCCGAGAAGATCGGTGAGCCCGCAGGCCGCCTCCACACCGCCCGCTCCCGCAACGACCAGGTCTCCGTGGACATGCGGCTGTATGCCAAGGAGGCCATCCGGGATACCGTCGCCCGCCTCCGGCAGCTCCAGCAGGCCCTGCTGGACCAGGCAGAAAGGCACCGGGAGGTCATCCTTCCCGGCTACACCCACCTCCAGCGGGCCCAGCCGGTGCTCTTGGCCCACCACCTGCTGGCCTACTTCCACATGTTCCAGCGGGACGTCGAGCGCTTCCAGGAGTGCTACCAGAGGACCGACGTCCTGCCTCTGGGCAGCGGGGCCCTGGCCGGCGTTCCCTATCCCATAGACCGGGAGTTCCTGGCCCGGGAGCTGGGGTTCGCCCGCATCAGCGACAACTCCATGGACGCCGTCTCCGACCGCGACTACCTGGTAGAGTACCTGGCCGATGCTGCGCTGTGCATGGCCCACCTCTCCCGTCTGGCCGAGGAGCTCGTGCTCTGGTCCTCCCAGGAGTTCGACTTCCTGAGGCTGGACGACCGGTACGTCACCGGCAGCAGCATCATGCCCCAGAAGCGCAACCCCGACTTCGCCGAGCTGGCCAGGGGCAAGACGGGACGGGTGTACGGTCACCTGCTGGCCCTCCTCACGGTGCTCAAGGGGCTTCCCCTCACCTACAACCGCGACCTCCAGGAGGACAAGGAGGGGTTCTTCGACACGGCGGACACGCTTCACGCCACCCTGGAGGTGTTCGCCGGGATGGTGTCCACGGCGCGCTTCAACCAGGGGCGCATGCGTCAGGCCGCGGAGGAGAGCTACGTGCTGGCCACCGACCTGGCGGACTACCTGGTGGGCAAGGGGGTCGCTTTTCGGGAGGCCCATGGCATCGTGGCCCGGCTCACCTCCTATGCCAAGGAGCAGGACAAGCGCCTGCATGACCTGACGCTGGATGAGTACCACCAGTTCTCTCCCCACTTCGATGAGGATGTCTACAAGGTCACCCTGGAAAGCTCCGTGGCGGCCCGGGACGTGCCCGGCGGCACGGCGCCAGCCCGGGTCGAGGAGGCGCTGGCCAACGCCCGCGCGCTGCTGAAGGAGGGCACGTCGAAGGCTACGAGAGGGTCAGGAAACACGCCTCTGGGGAGGCGCAAGCGGTGACGCCTAGCACTGCCATCAAACTGGCTCCCTCCATTCTCTCGGCGGACTTCGCCCGCCTGGGCGAGGCGGTGGCCGAAGCCACCCGCGCCGGCGCCGACTATATCCACGTGGACGTCATGGACGGGCGGTACGTGCCCAACCTCACCTTCGGCGCGCCCATGGTGAAGGCGCTCCGTCCCTGGACGTCGCTTCCCCTTGATGTGCACCTGATGATCGTGGAGCCGGAACGCTCCATCAAGCAGTTCGCGGAGGCGGGGGCCAACATCCTCACCGTCCATGCCGAGGCGTGCGTCCACCTCCACCGGGTGGTCCACCAGATCAAGGAGGCGGGCCTGCGGGCGGGCGTCGCCATCAACCCAGCTACGCCTGTCGCGGCCATCGAGGAGGTGCTGCCGGACCTGGACCTGGTGCTGGTGATGTCCGTGAACCCGGGGTTCCCGGCACAGGAGTTCATCTCCAGCGCCCTGGACAAGCTCCACCGCCTCCGCAGGCGCCTGGACGTGCTGGGGGCTCAAGCCGAGGTGGAGGTGGACGGCGGCATCAACGAGGCCACCGCCGCCGAGGCGGTCCGGGCAGGGGCCACCGTGCTGGTGGCGGGCTCGGCTGTCTTCAACCAGCGAGAGAGCGTCCGGGAGGCCATGGAGCGCCTGCGGAACGCCGTAGGCCCTGCTAAACTGTCTCCGTAGGGTTTTGGTCCTGGCCTATCCCGATGGAAAGGAGGCGGGTATGCCTTACTGTCGTAATTGCGGCACCGAGGTTCAATTGTCACAGAGCTTCTGTCAGAATTGCGGCAGACCTCTGGGGACTCAAGCAGCTGGCGACTCCCCTACGTCTGCGCAGCCAGCAGAGGCGCCAACTGTAGCAAGAACGTCGGAGTTGGCGACGATTATCTCCGCTGAACGGATCGTCCTGATGACCGTAATAACCTATGGGGCTTACCCACTTTATTGGTTCTATCTAACCTGGAAGCACTATCGAGACCATACAAGAAGGGAAGCCTATCCGGTGTGTCATGCCCTTACGCTCCTGGTACCCATTTACGGCTTGTTCCGGACACATGCCCACATACGTTCCTACAAGGAACTCGCGCTTAACGCCGGGGTCCCTACCTCACTTAGCCCAGGTTGGGTGGTGGCAGGAGTAGCAGCTTCATTTGTGCTAGATTGGGTGTCAGGGCTATTGGTCATCTTTCCACAAGAGACAGGGGTCGTAGTTGCCGCTGTGTTTCTGAGCGTCCTCTCCCTTGCTATAGTCGCATTGGTCGTTGTCTCTGTTCAAAGCAATCTGAACGCCTACTGGAAGAGCATGAAAAACATCACGGTGGCGTCGGTGAGAACCGGGGTGGGCGAAATAATCCTTGGGGTCTTGGGCGTCGTTGCCTGGCTGGGCACTATCTTGGCTATCATAGGTCTGACATAGGGCTAACACAGAGACCAAGGCCGCTGCCGTGGTCAAGGCAGGGGCCACCGTGCTGGTGGCGGGCTCGGCTGTCTTCAACCAGCGAGAGAGCGTCCGGGAGGCCATGGAGCGCCTGCGACGCAGCGTGGGTCTCCCCCGTCCATCCTCGGCCTGACCATCCCCCAGGTGCGCTGGCCACTCTTGGAAGAGTCTGGCCCTGGTGACAACATCCCTTTGTCCTCTGCTCATGGTTATCTAAGCTCGGCACACCGTTCAGCTTTGCAGGTACCGAAACCTCGAGGGTATTGGGGGCGACCCTTGGCCAGGTCTGTAACGCAGTGATAGACTCTGCAACAAGGTTCGAATCCCGTATGGCCCACCAATGAAACTCGAAACTTCCCTTCACAAACCCCTGGAATCTAGAATAACCGCCATGATCCAAGGTAGAATTGATACTCACCTCTCAATGT
>JACQOS010000195.1 GCA_016202425.1 Chloroflexota bacterium | reverse complement strand
GTCCAGAGGGGGGCTGTGACCCCCTCTGGCAGGGGTCTGGGGGTGTCCCCCAGCTATCTTTTCTTCCCCCTCTCCCTTGGCAAGGGAGAGGGGGTACAGGGGGTGAGGGTTTCCCGAATAGCCTCTAGGGCGCCCTCTCCCCTCAGCTTGACACTGGCCACCCTTTGGCATATACCTGGGGTGATCCGCTGCCAGGAGGGGGCCCATGAAAATGAAAGGGTTGGTGGCCTTGGTGAACGGTGCCAGCCGAGGGATCGGCGCGGCCATTGCCAGGGAGTTCGGGAAGGAGGGCGCGAAAGTCGTGGTTGTGGCCAGGACCGCCGAGCCCGGAGGCAGGTTCCCCGGCACTATTGGGGAGGTGGCTGCCGCCATCAATGAGGCCGGAGGCGAGGCGGTCCCCATCCAGTGCGACTCGACCCAGGAGGACCAGGTGGAGCGGACGGTGCGCCAGACACTGGAGCGCTACGGGAAGATCGACGTGGTCGTGAACAACCTGGGGGTCATGATCGTGAGTCCCGTGGTGAGCACCCAGCCCCGGCACTTCCTGCTGGGCCTGCGGGTGAACGTCTACGCCCCCTTCCTCATGTGTCACTACGCCCTTCCTTCCATGATGGAGCAGCGCTCGGGCAGCATCGTCAACATCACCTCTGGTGCCGCCTGGAGCCGCAACGGCAGCAACTATGCCGCTACCAAGGCCGCCCTCAACCGCTACACCATCTGCCTGGCCGACGAAGTCCGGGAGTACAACATCGCCGTCAACGCCTTGGACCCGGGTCCTATCCGGACGGAGGTGGCGGAGATACTCCAGCCTCCAGACCATAACTGGTCCGCCTACGCCCCTCCCCGGGCGATGGGCCCGCCCGCCGTTTTCCTGGCGGTCCAGGATGCCAAGAGCTTCACCGGCCAGGTCGTGAGGCGGGAGGAGTTCCGCAAGACGTGGCCTCCCGTGGGCAACCCCTAGCGGCCTTCACTAGAAGTGGTGTGGTTCGGAAATACGTCTCGGGGGAGTCCATCCCGACGGGTCGGGATGGCGGGGGTCTGGGGGTGTCCCCTAGCTATCTTTTCTTCCCCCTCTCCCTTGGCAAGGGAGAGGGGGTACAGGGGGTGAGGGTTTCCCGAATAGCCGCTAGCGGCGTTGCGCCAGGGAGACCAGAAGCTCCACCGTGGCGCGGTCCTCGCCCAACGCTACCAGCCGGTCCACGTCGGCCTGGGCGTCGGCTGTCCGCCCCACGAGGCGGTACGCCGCCGCGCGGTTGATGGAGAGCTGTTTGTGGTCTGGGGCGAGCTTGAGACCTGCCGTGAAATCGGCGATGGCGCTCTCGTACGCCCCGGCATCCATCAGCTTGATGCCGCGGTCAAGGTAGGCGTCGGGGTTCGCAAGCCGTGGCAGAGGAGTCGGGGTAGGAGCAGAGGTGGCCGTTTCTTCCGGGGCAGTCCCTCCGGAGCCGCCACAGCCCCCCAGGACCAAGGGCAAAAACAGCAGCCCAGAGAGAAGCTGCCACCGAAGCGCCTTCATGCGCGTGTCGTCCGTGCTCCTTGCCCAGCCTGTCTTGACGCCGCATTGTCCCACAGTTTCCCACAGGTGCCAAGGGGAGAGGGACCGTGCTGAGTGTCCCTTTCCTGGGCGGAAGGCGGGGCTGCGAAGCGTCCTATGGTATAATCGCCCTTGCGAAGCATGGGGAAGGTGCTCGATGGCGGCTTTTGAGTTCCTGCTGTTCGACAAGAGCGCCGATACTGGTGTCGCCCGCATCACGCTGAACCGGCCCGAGAGGCTGAATGCCCTCCACCGTCCCCTGGCGGTGGAGCTGGTGCAGGCCCTTGAGGACGCGGCCGGCGACGACGATATGCGCGTCTTGGTGCTCGCGGGCGCGGGACGCGCCTTCTGTAGCGGCGCGGACACGGGGGCGATGGTGGGTGGGAGGGAGCGCGGCGAGCACTCGGGCGACCGCGGCTCCGAGGAGCTCAGGAGAGGGTTCCGCATGGCCCAGCGCATCATCCTCGGCCTACAGCGCATGGAGAAACCTACCATTGCCATGGTGAACGGGCCAGCCGTGGGGGCAGGGCTGGACCTGGCGTGCGCCTGCGACATGCGCACCGGCTCCCCCAACGCCCGGTTCATGGCCGGGTACGTGCGCCTGGGGCTCTTCCCTGGCTATGGAGGTACCTGGCTGTACCCCCGGCTGGTGGGAAGCCTGGGCAGGGCCGCGGAGATGATCTTCACGGGGGACTTCGTGGAGGCTGAGGAGGCCTACCGCTTTGGCCTCCTTAACCACCTGGTGCCGGCGGAAGAGCTGGAGGCGTTCACCATGGACCTAGCCAGGAGGATCGCCCAAGGCCCTCCCATCGCCCTTCGCCTGGCCAAGCAGTTGCTCTACAAGGGCCTGGAGGTAGACCTGGAGACGGCGATGCAGATGGCCGCCGCTGCCGAGACGGTGACCCTCACCTCCCAGGACCACCAGGAAGGCGTGGCGGCCCTCCGGGAAAAGCGGCCAGCCAGGTTCAGGGGGCAGTGATGCCAGCGTTCGACGAGCTGCGCGTGTTCTCCGGCAACGCCCACCCTGCTCTTGCCCAGACGATCTGTGAGTACCTGGACATCCCGATGGGGCAGGTCGAGGTGTTCAAGTTCTCCAACGACAACACCTTCGTCCGTTTCCAGGAGAACGTGCGGCAGCGGGACGTGTTCCTGGTGCAGCCCTTCGCGGCGCCGGTCAACGACCGCATCATGGAGCTGCTCATCATGGTGGATGCCGCCCGGCGGGCTTCGGCGGGCAGGATCACTGCCGTCATCCCCTATTATGCCTACGGTCGCACCGACAAGAAGGACCAGCCCCGGGTCCCCATCACCGCTCGCCTGGTTGCGGACCTGTTGACCACAGCGGGGGCGGACCGGGTGCTCACCATGGACCTCCACGCCGGGCAGATCCAGGGGTTCTTCAATATCCCGGTGGATGAGCTGACCGCCCTCCCCTTGTTGAGCCGCTACCTCAAGGCCAAGGAGTTGCCAGACCCGGTGGTGGTGGCCGTGGATATTGGGGCCACCAAGAGGGCAAGGGACATGGCGGCCAAGCTGGGGGCTCCCCTGGCCATTATGGAAAAGCGGCGCGTGGGCAACGCGGACAGGACAGAGACGTTGAACGTCATCGGCGAGGTCCAGGGCCGCACCGCCATCACCGTGGACGACGAGATAGACACGGGGGGCTCGCTGCTTTCCACGATCGTTGCCCTGGAGGAGCGAGGGGTCCAGGATGTGTACGCCTGCTGCACCCACGGCGTGCTCTCGGGCGGGGCCGCGGGACGTATTCAGGGCAGCAGCGTCAAGGAGCTGGTCATCTCCGACACCCTCCCCCATGCCGATGGGTCGCTCTATCCCAAGCTCATCGTGCTTTCCGTGGCGCCGTTGCTGGGAGAGGCCATCCACAGGATCCACAACGGCCTTTCGGTGGGCGCGATGTTCGAGTAGGGGGGCGTGAGGGCGTCCGCCATGCTCAAGCTCCTCTTCGGCATCCTCAGCGGCTCCAATGAACGGGAGATCGGGAAGCTGCGCCCCGTCGTGGGGCGCACGAACCGCCTGGAGCCAGCCTTCCAGGACCTCTCCAACGAAGCCCTCCGGGCCAAGACCGACGAGCTCCGAGAGCGGCTGGCCAGGGGAGCCACCCTGGACGACCTCCTGCCGGAGGCCTTCGCCGCCGTCCGAGAGGCCGCCAAGAGGACGCTGGGCCAGCGCCACTTCGACGCCCAGCTCATGGGTGGCATCGTCCTGCACCAGGGCAAGATCGCCGAGATGAAAACGGGCGAAGGCAAGACCCTGGTGGCCACGCTTCCCCTGTACCTCAACGCCCTGATGGATAAAGGGTCCCACCTGGTCACGGTCAACGACTACCTGGCCAAGCGGGACACCCAGTGGATGGGGCCCATCTATCATCTGCTGGGCCTCCAGGTGGGCTGCCTCCAGCACGAGGTGGCGTACCTCTACGACCCGGAGGCCGAGCAGGAGAACCCCGGGCTGCAACACCTGAGGCCCTGCTCCAGGAGGGAGGCCTACCAGGCCGACATCACCTACGGGACCAACAACGAGTTCGGCTTCGACTACCTCCGGGACAACATGGCGTGGGACCTCTCCCAAAGGGTCCAGCGCGAACTCACCTACGCCATTGTGGACGAGGTGGACAACATCCTCATCGATGAGGCCAGGACGCCCCTGATCGTCAGCGGGCCGGCCCAGGAGTCCACGAAGCTGTACTCCACCCTGGCCCGGCTGGTGCCGCGGCTGGTTCGCGACGCGGACTACACCGTGGAAGAGAAGGAGCGGGTGGTCGTCCTCACCGATGCCGGCATCTCGCGGCTGGAGCAGTGGCTCAAGTTGCCCAACATCTACGACCCGAGCAACGCGGCCATGAGCCACTACATCGAGAACGCCCTCAAGGCCCAGGTGCTCTTCCAGCGCGACCGCGACTACGTCGTCCGAGATGGGGAAGTGGTGATCGTGGACGAGTTCACGGGGCGGCTCATGCAGGGCCGCAGGTACTCCGAGGGCCTGCACCAGGCCATCGAGGCCAAAGAGGGGCTTCACGTCCGCCAGGAGTCCATCACCTATGCCACCATCACCCTTCAGAACTACTTTCGCCTCTATGGCAAGCTGGGGGGCATGACCGGTACGGCTGCCACCGAGGCGGAGGAGTTCTGGAAAATCTACAAGCTGGATGTGGTCGTCATTCCCACCCACAAGACCATGATCCGCCAGGACGAGAACGACTTCGTTTACCTGAGCGAGCGCGCCAAGTTCAACGCCGTGGCCGAAGAGATCGAGCGGGCCTACAAGCGGCAACAGCCTGTGCTCCTGGGCACGACCTCCATCGAGAAGTCGGAGCGGCTGAGCGAGCAGTTGAAGCGGCGCGGGGTCCCGCACCAGGTCTTGAACGCCAAGCACCACGAGAAAGAGGCGGCCATCGTCGCCCAGGCGGGCAGTCTGGGCGCGATAACCGTGGCCACCAACATGGCGGGGCGCGGCACGGACATCGTCCTCGGGGGCAAGCCAGACGACCGGGTCCCCGAAGAGTGGCAGCGCGAGCACGACAGCGTAGTGGAGCTGGGGGGCCTGTACGTCATTGGTACGGAGCGGCACGAGGCGCGCCGCATTGACAACCAGCTCCGGGGCCGCTCTGGGCGCCAGGGCGACCCCGGCATCTCCCGGTTCTATGTCTCCCTGGAAGACGACCTCATCCGCCGCTTCGGCGGCGATCGTGTCAAGAAGATCATGACGTGGGCGGGCCTGGACGAGAATGTTCCCATTCAGGCGGGGCTCGTCTCCCGGGCCATCGCGAGCTCCCAGGTGAAGGTGGAGGCGTACAACTTCGATATCCGCAAGCACCTGGTGGAGTATGACGATGTCATCAACCGCCACCGGGACGTGATCTACGGCGAACGGCGCAAGATCCTGGAGGGGGCGGACCTGCGCGCCAACATCCTGGACATGATCGAAAGCGAGCTCAGGCGCCTGGTGGGGTCCCTTACGGCCAGCCGAGACCGGGAGAAGTGGAACCTGGAGGCCCTGGAGAAGGAGCTCCAGGCCATCTTGCCGCTCCCGGACGGCCTCAGGAAGGAACGACTGGCGGAGCTGGAGCCTGAGGAGATGGCGGAGGCGCTCGTCGCCCATGCCAAGGCCCTGTACCAGGAGCGGGAGCGGCAGTTTGGCGAGGAGCAGCTCCGCATGCTGGAGCGGCTGGTGATGCTGCGGGGCATCGATGCGCTGTGGGTGGAGCACCTTACGGTGATGCAGAACCTGCGGGAAGGCATTGGCCTGCACGCCTATGGCCAGCGGGACCCGCTTGTCATGTACAAGCGGGAAGCCCACCAGAAGTTCAACGAACTGCTCGAACGGATCCAGCACGATATCGTCCGCACCATGTACCACCTGGCCCCGGCGCAGGACGGCGTCGCGAGTGGGGCGAGCGCCGCGGTCCGTTCTCCCGGGCCAAGCGTCATGGCCGGAGCCCTGGTGGCGGCGCCAGCGACCAGCACCGGCGGCAGGAAGGTAGGCCGTAACGACCCTTGCCCGTGTGGCAGCGGCAAGAAGTACAAGCGGTGCCACGGCGTCGCGGCGTAGCTGGCCATGTATAGGGCTGAGGAGGCTCCGGAGCAGTTCGCCCGGCAGTTGGGTCTCAGGCCAGGCTGGGTGGTCGAGGCGTGGAACGTCCCCCAGGCGGTGGTGGCTAGAATCTGTCTCAAAACTCCTTCTGGGGGAGTCCAGAGGGGGTTTGACCCCCTCTGGCAGGGGCCTGGGGGTGTCCCCCAGATTCG
>JACQOS010000194.1 GCA_016202425.1 Chloroflexota bacterium | reverse complement strand
GACCCCCGCCATCCCGACCCGTCGGGATGGACTCCCCCGACGAGACGTATTTCCGAACCACTTCGAGGCAGGAGGGAGAGAGGTGAAGCGGGCGGCGGGCGCTCTTGTCCTGGCTGGACTGGTCCTGGTCCTGGCGCTGGCCACGGGGTTTTCACTCTTCTACCGCCTCTTCTACGTCCTGGCCCTTGCCATGGTAGGGAGCGGTCTCTGGGCGTGGCTCAACCTGCGATGGCTGGAGGTCCGGGTAGAGCGGCGGGCCCGGCAGGTCGAGGTCGGCGGGCAGCTCGTCGAGCGCATGACCGTCAGGAACAAGGGGTGGCTCCCCAAGCCCTGGCTGGAGGTGAGGGAGCTCACGGACATGCCAGGCCACGAGCCTGGGATGACCGTCAGTCTGGGTGGTGGTGCCTTTCGCTCCTGGCGCACCGTTGCTCCTTGCCGCCGCCGCGGTTCCTACACCCTGGGGCCCGTGCGCGTGGCCACGGGAGACCCTCTGGGCCTGTTCCGACTGGAGGCGTCTTTCTGCGACACCCAACGGCTGGTGGTGCTGCCTGCCGTGGTCCCGTTGCCTGCGTTCGTGCTCCCTGCGGCTGACCTGCCGGGTGAGGGCCCCCTCCGTGCCCGCCCGCACCACGTGACGCCTCATGCCGCCACGGTGCGGGAGTACGCCCCCGGCGACAGCGTCAAGAAGGTCCACTGGCCCACCACCGCGCGGCTGACACGCCTCATGGTGAAGGAGTTCGACCCCGGGTTCACCAGCGACGTCTGGGTCCTGGTGGACATGCAAGAGCGGGTCCAGGTTCAGGACGGGAGCGACGCGACGGACGAGCTGGCCGTGACCATCGCGGCATCGGTGTCCAGGCGTCTGCTCAACCTGCGGCTGTCCGTGGGCCTGGCGGCATCCGGCAGCCGTTTCGCGCTGCTTCCCCCGGACCGGACGGAGGGCCACTTTGGACAGCTTCTGGAGACGCTGGCGCAACTGAGAGCCGATGGGAACCTGCCCATAAGGGAGGCCATCGCCTACCTGGAGCCCCGGTTGAGCCGCCACACCACCCTGGTGGTCGTGACACCTTCCGTGGACCCGGGGTGGCCCGCGGCGCTGGACCCTTTGAGGCGCCGCGGCGTCCGATGGGTCGCCGTGTCCATCGACCCGGCGTCGTTCGGGGGTAGCGACAGCGCGGCACCCCTTCTTCGCTCCGTGGCGGAGCGAGGCGTGCCCATTTACCTGGTCCGAAAGGGCGAAGACCTGCGGATCGCCCTGGCAACACCTCACCTCTGGTCGGGCAACGGCCCTGGGCCGTTGCAGGGCCGGACAAGAGGCGTGCTGGAGAGGGCCGTGGCATGAACGTGGCCGTTGGGACAATGGGCAGGAGGAGGCAGGGGCCTGGGTCTCCAGGCCTGGGGTTGTCCTGGTTGCCCAGGCTCCCCTTGCCGTCCTTGGGCGCTTCTCTTGCCGAAGGCCTCAACCTCGTACTGCTGTCGCTGGTGTGTCTCATCGTCGTGTGGTCCGTGGAGCGAGCGGACTGGACGCCCACGCCCGCCCTGGGCCAGGTGACGCTGCTGGGTGTGGTGACGGGCTGGCTCCTGAGCAGGGTCCGCTTCCATGCCCTCACGCTCCACCTCATGGCGTTGCTGCTCGGAGGTGCGACGGTCTTCTGGTATGGGGCCCAGCTCGTGGATGGGGGCCCGCTGGAGGGGGCGCTGGACCGTTTGGTCGAGCGGCTGGCCCTGTGGTACACGGCCGCCGTCACCGGGGGCATCAGCAACGATGCGGTGCCCTTCGGGTTCCTGCTGGTGCTCGGGGCCTGGCTCCTGGGTTACCTGGGCGCCTGGTCGGTCTTCCGGTGGCGGCACGTGTGGGTCCCCCTGGTGGTCGCGGGGTTCAGCATCCTGACGAACCTCAGCTACCTGCCCGCCTACCACTACAGCTCCTTCTCCCTGTTCCTCCTGTTCGGGCTGCTGCTGTTCGCGTGGCTGGGCATCCGGCGCCGGGACCAGGCCTGGGAGGGCCAGAGGGTCCGCCATTCCCCCTGGATAGGAGTAGCAAGCCTTCACGACGCCTTCTGGTTCAGCTTCTTCCTCGTGCTGGTGGCCGCCTTCCTCCCTCTGAGGGCAGAGCGCGTGGATGCCCTCCGAGGGGTCAACGAGTACCTGCGCTGGCCGGTGGAGGAGTTCCGCGGCGATTTCCACCGCCTCTTCGCCGGCCTGCCGGCGCGCAAGCCCATGCCCTTCCGCCAGTTCGACGATGCCCTCCCTTTCCAGGGGACCATCCAGCTCAGCGACGAGGTTGCCTTGTCCGTGAAGGCATCCCGGCCGTCCTATCTGCGGGCCAGGAGCTACGCCACCTATACCTCCAAGGGGTGGGTAGCTGGAGCGACCCAGGTGGCGCGGCTGGATGCTCAGGCGGGCAAAGCCCTTTCCGTTCCCTACCGACAGCGGGAAGAGGTCCGGCAGCAGGTAACATTGAACTTCAGCACCCAGCTCCTCATGGCCGCTGGCGCGGTGCAGCAGGTGGGCGTCCCGCTGGAGGTGGAGACGCCCGTGCTGCCCACGTACGTCCTCTCCTTCACGGCGGGCAGGACGGCGGTGTCCCCTTCGTGGCCCCAGGACGTCCTTGAGCTGGCCGCCGCCTTGCCAGCCCTGGAAGTCTCCTTGACCGACGACGGGCTGCGGGACGTGCTACCTTCGGAGCTGGAGCTGGTCCGGGTGGAGCGGGGGGAGGGGGGTGTCGTGCAACGGGTCTTGGTGGCGAGGCGTGGCCCTGTTGTGGCCGACGCGCTTTCCGTCAGGAGCAGCAGGAGGCTGGCCCCAGACGAAGGGTACGTCGTCACCTCTTCCGTCTCCGCTGCGACGCCGGAGGAGCTCAGGCAGGCGGGGGAGCGGTACCCGGCCTGGGTACGGGACCTCTACCTTCACCTGCCCCAGACCCTCCCTGAACGGGTGAGAGAGCTGGCCCGTACCCTGACCCAGGATGCCACGACGCCGTACGACAAGGCGCTGGCCATCGGCAGCTACCTGCGGACCCTCTCCTACAGCCAGGACATACCACCTCCGGCCTTTGACGCCGACGGCGTGGACACGTTCCTGTTCGTCAACCGGACAGGCTACAGCGATTACTTCGCTTCGGCCATGGCGGTGCTCCTGCGGTCGGCGGGAGTGCCTGCACGCCTGGCGGCCGGCTACGGGGCCGGGGAGGACAGGGGCGACGGCGTGTACCTGGTCCGGGACAGGAACAGCCACGCATGGACAGAGGTGTTTTTCCCCGACTATGGTTGGGTAGATTTCGAACCCACACCCGGGCGCCAGGAGCGGCTGCACCCCATCAGCTTTGGGAAAACGGAGACCGCCGCTGCCGCCTCCGGCGGTGGCGTGCCACCAGAGGTCTCGGAGGAGCTGGAGGCTCCCGGGTTTTTCTTCGGGGCGGGCGGATTCTGGCCAAGGACGCGCTGGTCTCCCGTGCCGTGGGTCCTGGCGGTGCTGGCCGTCGCCCTGGCGGGTGGTGCATCGTCGTTGGGCCTCCGATGGCTGGTGGCCGTGCCATCGTCGCCCGTGGAGGCCTACGCCCGCATGACCCTGCTCTCCCGGTGGGCCGGCCTGGGCCCTTGCGCCTGGCAAACGCCTGGGGAGTATGCTAGGCTGGTGGGCCGGGCCATGCCCGAGCGCAGTCCAGAGGTTTCCCTCATCGTCAGCGCGTACTCGCGGGCCCGTTACGGCGCCAAGGTGACCACGCGCCGGGAGCAAGAGGTGGTCCAGAGGGCCTGGACGGCTCTCCGGTGGCGCCTGCTGCTCCGGCTCTTGCGGAGGAAACGTGATGAGTGAGCTTGTGTGGGGTGCCCTCTCCACGTCCTGGGGCTGGGTGGGAGCCATGGCGACTCCCAAAGGGCTGCGCCGGCTGGGCCTGCCGGTCCCCTCGGTGCAGGAGGCGTTGGAGGCTATGGGACCAGAGGTGCGTGACGCGACCCTGGCGCCCGCCGTCCTGGAGCCCTTGCGTCAGTGGCTGGAACGGTACCTTGCCGGCGAGCCGGCGGTGTACGAGGAGCCCCTGGACCTGGAAGGCGCTCCTCCCTTCTTCCACCAGGCGTGGCTGGCCTGTCGCGCCATCCCCCGGGGGCAGACGCGCACGTACGCCTGGCTGGCGGCCCAGGCTGGAAACCCAGCGGCGGTCCGGGCGGCGGGGCAGGCCATGGCCCACAACCCCGTGTCCATCATCATCCCCTGCCACCGGGTCATTGGCAGCGACGGCGGCCTGTGTGGGTACGGCGGTGGCCTGCCCATGAAGCAGAGGCTGCTGGACCTGGAGCGGCCGGTGCGGGCGTAGGTTCGCCCTTGGGCTCCGCTTGCCATGAGGGACGCCGAAGGGTCAAAAAGCCCGAACGCTTGTCGAAGGGCGGGCAGTGAGAGGCTTACCCCGCTCAAGGTTCTTTGAGCTCGACAATTGAGGCCGCCCTTTCCACGCTTGTCCTTCGGTTTTTCGGCGAGTATGATAACGGTAGAGTGAATTGGAGGCAGCTGGAGACGATCATGCCTTACCCGTACTTGAACAACACTGGGAAAATCCGCCCGTTTTTTGAGCACATTCAGGAGGCAGCGGTGCCTCCAAGTGTAAAGTACGCATACCTTAGCAGCGTAGGCTTCAAGAGCAAGAATGACCGTCCATTGATTACGCTCGCGAAATTCCTTGGGTTCCTGGATAGTAACAACGCGCCCACCCCACGTTGGACCCAGTATCGGGACCGCGCCACCTCTCCCGCCCTGTTGGCCTCCTCTATTAGAGAAGGCTACAGCGACCTGTTTCAAAGATACCCCGATGCAAACCAAAGAGACGATGAGACCCTTCGGAACTTTTTCTCGACCCAGACAACGGCAGGCAAAGTAGCCGTAGAGCTGACTCTCCGAACATTCAAGGCCATATGCAACCTCGCGGACTTTGCGGCTGGGCCACAGGCGGTTGTCCGAGGGCTCCCGCCACCACTAGACGCAAGGACAACGCCTCAGGCCAGTGGCGAGGCCCTAGCGCAGCGGGAGGCGAGGATTACAGAGCCGACAGTTCACATTGATATCCAAATCCACATCGACTCGAGCGCTTCACCGGAGCAAATCGATCAAATATTTGCCAGCATGGCCCGCCACCTATACCATCGATGAGAGCGACAACCGTATGGCGAACAGAGGGCGCACCCATAGAGACTTGCTTGAGGGTTGCGGGCCGACTCCAAAGGGAAGTCAACTCGGTAGGCCTGGGCCCGCAACCCTCAGCCGTAGAAAAGTCCGCGCGAACACACCTGGATCGGTTCGACGAGATCGTCACTTTTGAGTCTCTACGTACTTCCAGTCGAAGCCTGTTTGCAAACGGCCATTATGCGCGCGCTGTTGAAGAGGCGTTCAAGTGCCTAAACAATGTTATAAAGGAAAAGTCCAGGCTTGATGAGCTTGATGGGGACGCCCTGATGCGCCGGGCGTTCAGCGCCGAAAACCCGGCCATTAAGGTCAATAGGTTTAGGTCAAAGTCTGAGAAAGACGAGCAGCGAGGATACATGGAGTTGTACGCTGGTGCCATGACTGGCATCCGCAACCCCAGAGCGCATGAACACCAACTAGAAGATACCCCTGAGGCTGCCCTTGAGATGCTGACAATCGCAAATCATCTGTTCCGGAAGCTGGAGTCCTCAAGACGGAGCCGGATTAAGAAGGGTCGCGCCTCCACACGCAGAACGTGACGGCAGTGAGTCTCCGATGTAGGCTTGCAGGTATTGTCCAGCTTATCTCCCCTCAACCCGTCCAATACCTGCTTCCGGGCCCAAAAATAGTACAGGTATGGCTGCCCTGAGGCTTCGTTGCCTTACCATGTCACCCTGAGTCCTTTGCCCCTCAGGGTGAACTCCGCGAAGGGGCTAAGGCCTATGCTGTAGATTCTTCGTCCCGACTTGTCGGGACTCAGAATGACAGCCACAGGTATTGTCCTTCCGCAAGCCCGCCGTCGAGGGGTTGGGAGCGCCGCTTCCCCTGAGTCTATGGAAGGGCGCCGTGCCGAGGGGAGACCTACAGCACCCGTACTCTCCCGGGGCCTAGCAGCTCCGCCAGCTTCGCCTCCAGTTCCGGGCAGAACCCGGTCGTCACCACGGGGAGCTCCAGGTGCACGCGCTTGCCGTTGGCGGTGACCTCCAACTCCACGGCGTCCTGGCCCGGGAACTCCAGCAGGAGCTGGACCACCGTTTGCAGGAGATAGGTGTCCTCCTCTGGCTTGTCCGTGTCGGAGAGTTGGAGCACGACGACCCGGCGAGGGGCTTGGGCACTCTGGGCGCGCGATACCTGGCGTGGGCGGACAGTCTTCCGGTCGCCATCCCTTGAGGGCAGGGGAGGCGCCGGGGTACCGGTGGGGCGCTGGGTGGGAGGGGCGGTGACGCCCTCACCAGGCAACTCCTGGGTGGGTACCTCGTGCGGGACTTCGGGGCCGCCTGCTCCCGGCAGGGTATAGACCCGGGCGTCGTCGGCGTAGACGGAGAGCTCGTCGTCGCGGCTCTTGACCCTGCCCACCACCCAGAGGAAGGTCCCTTCCGCCCAGAGCTCGGGGTCCCGTTGGAAGAGGGCAGGCCAGGCCACCACCTCGACGCTTCCTCCGAGGAGCATGAGTGTGGCGACCACGAAGGTCTTGCCGTCCCGCGTGGTCCTGTGCAGCGCGGAGGAGACCTCTCCCACCAGGTGTACCCTCTGGTCCACCATCTCGTCCAGTTGCTCTCGAAAGGCGATGGCCGTGGTGTCCGAGGCGAAGGCGATGGCGCTGATGGGGTTGTCGGAGATGGGCACGCCGAGCAGCTCCCGCTCCCAGGCCAGCCGCTCGCGGGGGCTGACCTCCTGGGCCTGGGGGAGCTCCAGGGGAGATAGGGGCGTGGCAACGGCCTGCCCGAAGAGGTCGAACATGGTGGTCTGGCCCGACTGGCGCAGGCGGGCCTCCCTCTGGGCGGCGGCGAGAATGCGCTCCGTGCCGGCAAGCAGGGGAGCCCTGGGGCCGAAGGCGTCAAGAGCACCCACCTTGATCAGGCTCTCCAGGGCCCGACGGTTGAGGCCGTGCAGGTCGCCGTAGCGGCAGAGCTCTTCCAGGGAGTGGAAGGTCCCATGGGCCTCCCGGGAAGCGATGAGGGCTGCCACGCCCGCGGTGCCGACGTTCTTCACGGCCGCCAGGCCGAAGCGGATGGTGGGCTTCCCGTCCCCGTCAGCGGCGATGGTGTACTCGGCCTGGCTGCGATTGATGTCGGGTGGGAGCACCCGGATCTTGAGTCGGGCGCACTCGTGGACGGCCGTGGCGGTCTTGTCCTGCTGGCCGGGATAGGAGTTGAGCAGGGCGGTGAGGTACTCCACGGGGTAGTTGGCCTTGAAGTAGGCTGTCCAGTAGGCGATGAGGGCATAGCTGACGCTGTGGGCCTTGTTGAAGGCGTAGCCTGCAAACGGTTCGATGAGGTCAAAGACCTGTTCGGCGATCTCCCGCGAGTAGCCCTGGGCCAGGGCCCCCCGAAGGAACTTCTCCCGCTCCTCCCGCATGATGCTGGGGATCTTCTTGCCCATGGCCTTGCGGAAGATGTCGGCCTGGCCCAGGGTGTAACCGGACAGGGCCTGGGCGATGAGGAGCACCTGGTCCTGGTAGACGATGACGCCGTAGGTCTCCTCCAGGATGTTCCGGAGCGTCGGGTGAGGGAAGTGGACCTTGGTCTGGCCGTGCTTGGCCTGGATAAAGGTCGCGATGTGCTCCATGGGGCCGGGCCGGTAGAGAGCGATCATGGCGGCGACCTCTCCCAGGGAGCCGGGCTTCAGCTCCTTGATGTGGCGGCGCATCCCGGCGCTCTCCAACTGGAACAGGCCTGAGGTCTCGCCGGAGGAGAGGAGCTGGAAGGTCTTGGGGTCATCCAGGGGGACCTGGTGAAGGTCCAGGAGCACGCCCTGCCGCTGGGCGACGACCTGGATGGCCTTGCTGAGGATGGCGAGGTTGGCCAGTCCCAGCAGGTCCATCTTGAGGAGCCCCAGCTTGGCGATGGGCTCCATGGAGAACTGGGTCATGGCGACGTCCTGGCCACCCTTGACGGGGCGTTGCAGGGGGACGTAGTCCGTCAGGGGCTCGCGGGAGATCACCACGCCTGCGGCGTGGGTGCTGGCGTGGCGCACGACGCCTTCCAGGGCCTTGGCCTTGTCCACCAGGCCTCGCAGCACGTCGTCCGCCTGGTACAGCTCCTGGAGCTCCGGGATGGTGTCCATGGCCTCGTCCAGGCTGCGGGCCCGCAGGGGCACCAGCCGCGCCAGGCGGTCCACGTCGGGGTAGGGGATGGCGAGGGCGCGGCCCACGTCCCGCAGGGCCGCCTTGGGCCCCAGGGTGCCAAAGGTGATGATCTGGGCCACGTGGTCCCGGCCGTACTTGGCCACGAGATAGCGCAGGACCTCGTCCCGCCGGTCGTCCTGAAAGTCCATGTCAATGTCCGGCATCTCCTTGCGTTCCACGTTCAGGAACCGCTCGAAGACCAGCCGGTAGGCCAGGGGATCGATGTCGGTGACGCCCAGGCAGTAGAGGGCAAGGCTTGCCGCAGCGCTCCCCCGGACGCCGAAGAGAATGCCCTGCTTCCGGGCGAACGCGGCGATGTCCCACACCACCAGGAAGTAGTTGGCGAACTGGGTCCTGCGGATGACCTCCAGTTCGTACCGGAGGCGCTCCTGGTACTCGGTCACGGCCTCGGGAAGGCGGTTGTGGAGCCCTTTCCAGCAGAGCTCGGCCAGGTAGGAATCGGGGGTATGGCCCTCGGGAGGTGGGTACTCCGGCAGATGCAGCCGCGAGAAGTCCAGGGTCACCTGGCACTCCTCAGCGATGCGGCCAGTGTTCTCGTAGGCCTCGGGGAGGTCGGGGAAGAGGGCCGCCATCTCCTGGGGCGACCGCAGGTAGTAGGAGGGGTCCGTGAGGCGGAGGCGCTTCTCGTCGTGGATGTTGGTGTTGGTCTGGATACACACCAGCAGGTCCTGCGCGGGGGCCTCCTCGGGAGAGACGTAGTGGCAATCGTTGGTCACCACGAGAGGGAGGCCCAGCTCCCGCCCCATCTGGACGAGGGCAGGGTTCAGGGTCTCCAGCTCGGGGACCTGCTGGTGACTCTGGAGCTCCAGGTAGAACTGGCCGAAGAGCTCCCGGTACCACCTGGCCCGCTGCCGGGCCTCCTCCGGGCGTCCCTCCAGGAGGAGGCGCGGGACTTCCGCGTTGGGGCACCCGGAGAGGGCGATGAGGCCTTCGTGGTGCTCCTCCAGGAGCTCGCGGTCCATGCGAGGCCTGTAGTAGAACCCTTCCAGATGGGCCTTGGTGACGAGCTGAATCAGGTTGTGGTACCCCGTGTTGTTCTTGGCCAGCAGGAGGAGGTGGTAGGGGCTCTTGTCGGCGGCGGTCCGGGAGTGGCGGCTTCCCGCGGCCAGGTAGGCCTCGCAGCCGAGGATGGGCCTGATGCCCGCGGCATGGCACTCCGAGTAGAACTCCACGGCGCCGTAGAGAGAGCCGTGGTCCGTGATGGCGAGGGCCTCCATGCCCAGCTCCTTGGCCCGCCGCACGAGGGGTCCAATGCGGCTGAGGCCGTCCAGGAGGCTGTATTCCGTATGGACGTGGAGGTGGGTGAACACGAAGCGCGCGCCTTCGGCCTGCTCGTCCGAGGATGCGGCTATTGTAGGGGCCCGAAAGCGACCCCTGGCAAGAGCGAAGGACGGAGGTTGGCCCGAAATGTTCGGCGGGCGGGCCTCGGCTCACTCCCGGCCTAGGAAGCGCCGGGGAAGCCGGCCGGCAGCGGGATGTCCGGGTACTGCTGGTGTAGGCGTCTCCACGCGCTCAGGGTGGCCTCCTGGGCGTGGCGGAGGACGTCCTCCTCGCTCATCGTGAGGACCTTGCCATCCTTCATGACCAGCTTGCCGTCCACCATGACCGTCTCCATGTCGCTGGCCTGTCCGTAGTGGACCAGGTTGGACGCCAGGTTGATGGTGGGCACCAGGTGCGGCCGACGCAGGTTGACGATGACCAGGTCGGCCTTCTGGCCGGGCTCCAGGGAGCCCAGGTCTTGTTCCAGGCCCAGGGCCCGGGCGCCGTTTCGGGTGGCCCAATCCAGCATGTCCGCGGGCATGGGGTCCACGCCGTTGCCCCGCTTGCCCCGGTTGAGGATGATGCCGATGCGCATGGCCTCGAACATGTCCTCGGACATGTTGTCGGTGCCCAGGGCGACGTTGACGCCCGAGTCCAGCATGAGGGGCATGGGGGCGCCGCCAGCCCAGCCCCTCCGAGAGTTGGAGGCGGGACAGTGGGCTAGGTGGACGCCGCTCTCGGCCAGAATGGTGACGTCCTCAGGGGTGCAGAACAGACAGTGGGCCGCGATGAGGTCCGGGCCCAGGAAGCGATGGTCCCTCAGGTACTCGACGGGCGTACCGCCGTGCAGCTTCCGGACCTGGACCACTTCCTGCTGGCTCTGGGCCAGGTGAACGGTGCGCCTCAGGCCGTACTTCTGGGCCAGCTCCAGCAACCTCTCCAGCATCCAGGGGGAACAGTTGTCGGGCGCGTGGGCCGCGATATGGCACTGGACGCGACCGCCGTCCCGCATGTGCCACGTCTCCACCAGGGCGATAGCCCTCTCAAGAAACTCCTCGCCCCAGGCGCGGGAATACTCGTACGAGCCATGGCGAATCTGAAGGGTCAAGGCATCGGCACAGCTCTCGCTGAGAAAGAGGCGCAGGCCGGAGTCAGCCATGGCCTGCGCGTAGGTCGCCACGTGGCGCAGGGGGTCCACGAGCGTCGTCGTGCCGCTGCGGATCGCCTCCAGGCAGCCCAGGGCGGCCAGGGCGGACCGCTCGTCGGCGCTCATGACAAAGGTGATGGGAGTCATGTAGGTGTAAACGACGGCAAGGTCCGAGTCCTCCACGAGGCCCCGCAGGCCCGTGAGCACCGTGTGGGTGTGGATGTTGACGAAGCCGGGGAGCACTGCCTTGCCCTGGGCGTCCATGGCGGGTAGCTGAGGGAACTGGCGCCGCACCTCATCGGCTTTGCCAACGGCGACGATGCGCTCTCCCTGGATGGCCAGCCCGCCATCGGCGATGATGCGCCGCCGGGCGTCTCCGGTGACGATGGTGCCGTGGAGGATCAGGGTGTCCACGATGCCTCCTTCCGGTCGTCGCGGTCTACCTGCGACCCTGCTTCGTCCGAGGATTGTAGCACCGCCCAGCCTGCAGGGCATGGAGCGAGGCGCGTGGGGCGAATTCGTTGACGCCTCTGGGGGGCTCTGTTACGCTGAGGCCATAGCCCTTCGAGGATTCCAAGCTCTGCCATGGCTATCCAGGTGTGAGCGCAGGCCAGGGGGCCACGGTCCTGGTGACAGGCGCCACCGGCTTCGTTGGACGCCATGTCGTGGCGAGGCTGGCGGCCCGAGGCCACCGCGTCAGGGCGCTGGTGCACCGGCGCGAAAGCGAGCCTGTTGTGGCCCGGCCAGGCATTGAGCTGGCCTACGGCGACGTCGCCGATGCCGGCTCCCTGCGGGCCGCCACCGAAGGCGTGAGCGCGGTGGTGCACCTGGTGGCCATCATCCGGGAACGGGGCGCGAGCACCTTCGAACGGGTGAACCACCGGGGGACGGAGAACGTGGCCTCGGCGGCCCAGGCGGCAGGCGCCCGGTGCCTGGTGTACCTGAGCGTCATTGGGGTGGCGGATGACCTCCGGCTTCCCTACTTGCGCTCCAAGTGGCTGGCGGAGCAGGCGGTGCGGCAGAGCGGCGTGCCCCATACCATCTTGCGGGCGTCGCTCCTCTTTGGGGAAGGGGACGAGTTCTTCAATGTCCTCGCGGGCGTCGTGAAGGCCTTTCCTTTGGTGCCTGTGGCGGGCAACGGCCGGGCCCGGTTTCAGCCGCTTGCCGTGGAGGACGTGGCCGAGTGCGTGGCCCAGGCGGTGGAGCGAGAGGACCTGCGGGGCCAGACCGTCGAGATCGGCGGGCCGGCCTACTGGACCTACGACGAGATGGTGGCTCTGGTGGCCCAAACGCTGAAGCTGCGCCGATGGAAACTGCACCTGCCCCTGGGGTTCATGCGTCCCCTGGTGGGGGCGATGGAGAAGACGCTCCCTCGCCCGCCTGCGACCCTTCAGCAGTTGAGCATGCTGGCGATAGACAACACCGCTGACCTGACCACGGTGGAGCGAGCCTTCGGGTTCAGGCCCCACCCCCTGGAGGAGAGCGTTGGCTATATTGGGCGGGTCTCCTGGTGGGATGGGGTGTGCATATCGTTCGGGTTCCCGCCGCGCTGGCTGCGAGGCCACTAGCAGGCTGCGGGAAAAGGGGTGTGCAGAGGGGGCGCAGCCCCTTCTGCCAGGGGTCT